>NZ_JBFPNH010000002.1:0-222523 GCF_040815545.1 Streptomyces sp. LMG1-1-1.1
CCCGCGGGCGGTACGGCGGCGGCCGACGCTCCGGCGGGCGGGGGCCCGCCCGGCAGCGGCCCGCCGGTCGGCGCGGGGCCCGACGGGTGGCCCGGGTACGAAGTGCCCTGGGGAGGCGTCGGCGGGACGGGGGGACGCGCGCCCTGGGCGCCACCGCCCGCGCCGGCTCCTGTCCCCTGAACGGGGTCGGGCGTCTGCCCCGGCCGTTCCGGCGGTGGCAGCGGACCCCCCACTGCGTGTTGCATCCGGTGCCACTCCGTCTCGTACGTCTGTCGGCCTCTGGTAACCGTGGACGCCGGAACGTTACCGTCCCCTGCCCCTCCTAGGGCAACGGCCGGGAACGCCTTCTGGTGCCCCGTCAGCCGGCGAGTTCCTCGGCGAGCGCCCGCAGGGCGAGCCGGTAGGAGCCGATTCCGAAGCCGGCCACCGTCCCGGTCGCCACGGCCGCGACGACCGAGGTGTGCCGGAACTCCTCCCGGGCGTACGGGTTCGAGATGTGCACCTCGATCAGGGGCGCGGTCCGCTGGGCGGCCGCGTCCCGCATCCCGTACGAGTAGTGCGTGAACGCGCCGGGGTTGATGACCACCGGGATCGAGCCGTCCGCCGCCTCGTGGAGCCAGCGGATCATCTCGCCCTCGTCGTTGGTCTCCCGCACGTCGACGTCGAAGCCGAGTTCCGCGCCGAGCGTCCGGCAGGACTCGACGAGCCCCTTGTACGAGGTGGCACCGTAGATGTCGGGCTCGCGGGAGCCGAGCCGGCCGAGGTTGGGGCCGTTCAGCACGAGGACCGGGCGCGCCTCGCTCACGCGGACACCTCGCCGTAGGCCGCGATCAGCACCGCCGGGTCCGGGGCCTCCAGGACGGTCGGCTTGCCGATCCCGTCGAGCACGATGAAGCGGAGCAGGTCGCCGCGGGACTTCTTGTCGACCCGCATCGTCTCCAGGAGCTTGGGCCACTGGTCGCCGCGGTAGGTGAGCGGCAGGCCGACGGACTCCAGGATCGCGCGGTGCCGGTCGGCGGTGGCGTCGTCGAGGCGCCCGGCCAGCCGGCCGAGCTCGGCGGCGAAGACCATGCCGACGGAGACGGCGGCGCCGTGGCGCCACTTGTACCGCTCGTTCTTCTCGATGGCGTGGGCCAGGGTGTGGCCGTAGTTGAGGATCTCCCGGCGGCCGGACTCCTTGAGGTCGCCGGAGACGACCTCGGCCTTGACCTTGATCGAGCGGACCAGCAGCTCGGCGGTGTGCGGACCGGCCGGGGTGCGGGCGGCCTGCGGGTCCTCCTCGATGAGGTCGAGGATCACCGGGTCGACGATGAAGCCGGCCTTGATGATCTCCGCGAGACCGCTGACGTAGTCGTTCACCGGCAGCGAGTCCAGCGCGGCCAGGTCGCAGAGGACGCCGGCGGGCGGGTGGAACGCGCCGACGAGGTTCTTGCCCTCGGCGGTGTTGATGCCCGTCTTGCCGCCGACGGCCGCGTCGACCATCGCGAGGACGGTGGTCGGCACGGCGACCCAGCGCACGCCGCGCAGCCAGGTCGCGGCCACGAAGCCGGCCAGGTCGGTGGTGGCGCCGCCGCCGACGCCGACGACGACGTCGCTGCGGGTGAAGCCCGTCTGGCCGAGCGCCTTCCAGCAGTAGGCGGCGACCTCGACGGTCTTCGCCTCCTCGGCGTTCGGCACCTGGATGGCGACGGCCTCGTAGCCCTGGTCGGCGAGGTCCGCCCGCAGCGCCTCCCCGGTGTCGGCGAGCGCCTCCGGGTGGATCACGGCGACCCGCTTGGCCTGGGTGCCGATCAGGGCGGGGAGCTCGCCGAGGAGCTGCCGGCCGACCAGCACCTCGTACGCATCGGTGCCCGCGCTGCCCGCGACGTGGATCCGGGTCGTTTCCTGGTCCGTCATGCGTCCTTCTTCAGATCCAGTGCCGAGAGGACCGCGTCCGCGACCTCTTCGGGGGTGCGGTCGTCGGTGGCGACGACGGCCCGCGCTACTTCGGTGTACAGGTGGCGGCGCGCGTCCATCTGCTCGCGCCACTGGCGCCGCGGATTGACGGCGAGCAGCGGCCGAGCGGTGTTGAGGCCGACGCGGCGGACCGCCTCGTCGACGTCCATCGAGAGGTACGCGACGGGCCGCCCGGCCAGCAGCGCGCGGGTGCCGTCGTCGAGGATCGCGCCGCCGCCGAGGGCGAGGACGCCCTCGTGCTCGGCGACGGCGGTGGCGACCGCGGCCCGTTCCAGGGCGCGGAAGTGCTCCTCGCCGTCCTCGACGAAGATGTCGGAGATCTCGCGTCCTTCGGCGGCGACGATGTCGGCGTCGGTGTCCCGGTAGGGCGCGCCCAGCTTCGCGGCCAGGAGCGCGCCCACCGTGGACTTGCCGGAGCCCATGGGCCCGACGAGGACGACCAGCGGACCGCCGGTCACCGGATGTGCAGGTTGTCGAGGTACGACCGCACGTTGCGGCGGGTCTCGGGGACGCTGTCGCCGCCGAACTTCTCGACGACCGCGTCGGCGAGGACGAGCGCGACCATCGCCTCGGCGACGATGCCGGCGGCGGGGACGGCGCACACGTCGGAGCGCTGGTGGTGGGCTGCGGTCGCCTCGCCGGTGACGACGTCGATCGTGGCGAGGGCGCGCGGGACGGTCGCGATCGGCTTCATCGCGGCGCGGACGCGCAGCAGCTCGCCGGTGGTCAGACCGCCCTCGGTGCCGCCGGCACGGCCGGAGGTCCGCTTGATGCCGTCCTCGGTGCGGACGATCTCGTCGTGCGCCTTCGAGCCGGGCACGCGGGCGAGGTCGAAGCCGTCACCGACCTCGACGCCCTTGATGGCCTGGATGCCCATGAGCGCGGCGGCCAGGCGGGCGTCGAGACGCCGGTCCCAGTGGACGTGCGAGCCGAGGCCGACGGGCACGCCGTACGCGAGGACCTCGACGACGCCACCGAGGGTGTCGCCGTCCTTGTGGGCCTGGTCGATCTCGGCCACCATCGCCTTCGACGCGTCGGCGTCGAGGCAGCGCACCGGGTCGGCGTCGAGCCGCTCGACGTCGCCGGGGGTCGGGTACACGCCGTACGGCGCCTTGGCGGCGGCCAGCTCGACGACGTGCGAGACGATCTCGATGCCCGCGGCCTCCTTGATGAAGGACCGGGCGACGGCACCGAGGGCGACGCGGGCGGCGGTCTCCCGGGCGCTGGCGCGCTCCAGGATCGGCCGGGCCTCGTCGAAGCCGTACTTCTGCATGCCGGCGAGGTCGGCGTGGCCGGGCCGGGGCCGGGTCAGGGGCGCGTTGCGGCCCGTCTCCTTGAGCTCCGCCGGGTCGACCGGGTCGGCCGACATGACCTTCTCCCACTTGGGCCACTCGGTGTTGCCGACCATGACGGCGATCGGGGAGCCGAGGGAGAGTCCGTGCCGGACTCCGCCGAGGAACGTGACCTCGTCCTGCTCGAACTTCATCCGGGCGCCACGCCCATAGCCGAGGCGTCGCCGCGCGAGGTGGTCCGCCACCAGCTCAGTGGTGACCGGGACGCCGGCGGGAAGACCCTCCAGCGTCGCGACCAGCGCGGGTCCGTGGGATTCCCCAGCGGTCAGCCAACGCAACCTGCTCAACGATGCTCCTCATGCTCGCGCCTGGGCACTGCGACGACGCGGCCGGGTGCGCGGCCCTGGCCCGCCGCCCCCGATCCTTTCACGTCCGGGTGACGAACCCGTCCTCCCGTCCAGCTATCGGACGCGGGCGTCGTCTTCCTGGACGGGTCGGCCGTCCTCCCGCGCCTCGCCGAAGCGGCTCCGCAGCCATCCGAGACCCGCGTGGACGGCGAGGGACGCGCCGACCGCGAACAGCGGGTAGCGCACCCACTCGGGCAGGTGACCGAAGATCACCAGCCTGAGGAAGCGCGCGACGTCGAACGCCAGGTCCCCTTTGGACGCGAGCGTCAGTTCCTCACCCATGGCGCCGCACTCCCCCGTGTTCCGCTCGGCGTGGGGGTGCAGCCTATCGGGCGGCCAGCGCCCGCTCCCCCGCCGCCCGCATCGCCGCGAGCGGGGCGGGCACGCGGCCCGTCACCTGCTCGACCTGGAGGACGGCCTGGTGGACGAGGAGGTCGAGGCCTCCGACGACCTTGCCGCCGCGCTCGGACCAGGCCGCGGCGAGCGCGGTCGGCCAGGGGTCGTAGAGGACGTCGAAGAGGGTGCCGGCGCCCTCGGGGACCGCGGCGGCCAGGGCGTTGGTGGTGCCGGCCGGGGTCGTCGCGATGACCAGCGGGGAGGCGAAGGCCTCGGCCGCGCGCTCCCAGTCCGCGGTGCGGACCTCCACGCCGAGCCGTTCGCCCCAGCCGCGCATCTCCTGGGCCCGGGCCTCGCTCCGCACGTACGCGGTGACGGGGCCGACGCAGATCCGGGCGAGCGCGGCGAGCGCGGAGGACGCCGTGGCGCCCGCGCCGAGGATCGCCGCCGACTCCACCTTCTCGACGCCCCGCTCGCCCAGGGCGGCGATCATGCCGGGGATGTCGGTGTTGTCCCCGATCCGCCGGCCGTCCTCGCGGAGGACGACCGTGTTGACGGCCTCCACGGAGGCGGCCGTGTCGCTGATCTCGTCGAGCAGCGGGATGATCGCGCGCTTGAGCGGCATGGTCAGCGACAGGCCCGCCCACGTCTCGTCCAGCTCGGCGACGAACCCGGGCAGCGCCGCCTCGTCGACCTCGAACCGCTCGTACGACCAGCCGTCGAGACCGAGCTCGGCGTACGCGGCCCGATGCAGCACCGGGGAGAGCGAGTGCGCGATCGGCGAACCGAGGACGGCGGCGCGGTGCTGCCTGCTCACTGTCCCGACTTCCGTTCCTTCTCGTACTCCGCGACGTTCCGGTTGTGTTCCTTGAGGGTCACGGAGAAGACGGTCTTGTTCTCGTTGATCGACACGAAGTAGTACCACGGGCCGTCGGCGGGAGCCATCGCCGAGTTCAGCGCCTCGATGCCGGGGTTGCTGATGGGACCGGGGATGAGGCCCTTCACGTCGTACGCGTAGGTGTTGTACGGGTCCTTGATCTTCCGCATGGCTTCCACGGATCCCACGTCGAGGGTGCTGGTGCCCCTCAGGTAGTTCACCGTGGAGTCGAACTCCAGGCGTCCCGCCGTCTCCGCGTTGTCCGGCTGGAGGCGGTTGTAGACGACGCGCGCCACCTTGTCGAAGTCGTGCTTGTACTTGCCCTCGACCTGCACGAGGCTCGCGACCGTCAGGAGTTCCCACGGGCCCTTGACGCCCACGGCCTTCGCCTTCGCGTCCAGGTCCAGCTTCGTGTACTCCTGGTTCGCGCGGGACACCATCTTGCGCAGGACGTCCTCGGGCTTGCCGCCCTTGGCGACGGGGTAGCTCGCCGGGAAGAGGAAGCCTTCCAGCGGGTCCTTGACGTCCTCGTGGTTCTTGGCCCAGTCGGGCAGCCCGAGGGAGTCGGCCTTCGCGAAGGCGATCTCCTTGGTGGTGCCCGCCTTGAGGTCGAGGCGCTTGTCGATCTGGTCGTAGACCCAGGCGTTGCGCTTGCCCTCGGGGATGACGAAGTTGGCCTGGCTCACCGGGTCGAGCATGAGCGTGACGGCGCTCTCGGCCGACATCTCCTTCTTCAGCGTGTAGACGCCGGCCTGGATCGAGAGGCCCTTGGGGTTGCGTCCCTGCGCGGAGACGAAGGCGTCGACGCTCTTGACGACGCCCGCCCTCTTGAGGATGTTGCCGATCTCGTAGCCGCCGGCGTCCTTCGGGATCTCGACCTGGACCTCGCCGGAGCCGGTGCCGGCGAAGTCCTCGGCCGCGCCGAACTGGCCCTGCCAGAACTTGTAGCCGAAGTAGCCGATGCCGCCGACGCCGCCCGCGAGGACGAGCGCGACGACGAGGCAGGCCATGCCGTTCTTGCCTTTGCGTTTCTTTGCTTTGCTGCGGCGTTCGCGGTCGCCGCCGCGGGAGCCCCGGCCGGCCGGCTCCTCGTCGTACGCGTCGTCGTGGTCGTCGGAGTCGTCCTCGCCGGTGAAGAAGGGGTGCTTCTCCTCCTCCGGCTCCGGGCGCGCCTCTTCCTCCGGGGCCCAGTCGATCACCGGCTCCGGCGGGGTCCGGCGGTGGCCGGGGGGCTGGGGCGGCGGGTAGGCCTCGGGGGTGCCGTAGAGGTCCGGGTTCTGACCGCCGTACGGATCGGCCGGCGGGGCGCCGTACGCCATCGCGGCCTGGCCGCTCTCCCAGTTGCCGTCGTACTGCTGTCCGAGGTTCCCGGGCGTGTCGTAACCGCCCTGGTAGCCCGTCCCGTACTGCTGCTGGTGCTGCGCCTGCTGGTGCTGCGCCTGCTGCTGCTGGTGCTGGTGCTGCGCCTGCTGCTGTTCGTGCGCCTGCTGCTGGTACTGCTGGTACTGGGGGTCCACGTACCCCTGCGGCTGCTGCGGCTGCTGTTGCTGCTGCTGGTAGTACTGCTGCTGAGCCTGCTGCTGGTACGGGTCGCCCTGGTATCCCTGGCCGGCCTGGCCGTACGGGTCCTCGTAGCCGTGGCCGCCCTGGCCGTACTGGCTCGCCTGCTGCGGGTGCGGGTACTGCTGCTGGCCTTCCCACCCCTGGTCCCCGTACAACGGGTCCCCGGGGTGCCACGGTTCGGAGCCAGGGCCCCGGCCATACTCAGTCATCGATCCCCAAACAGCCGCGAGGCTTCCGGACGATCCGCCTCTACGTAGTGCGGCAGTTGTTCGAACACCGCCGCATCGCGCGGAACGTTACCGTATCGCGATCAGATGACCACTTCGACGCCCTCACCGGGCGGATTACCTGATACCCGTTCGGACTCAAGAGCGTTCTGAAGGATGATCACAGCGGCGGCCTGGTCGATGACGGACCGCCCCTTCTTGGCCTTCACGCCGGAGGCACGGAGCCCGTGGGTCGCGGAGACCGTGGTCATCCGCTCGTCGACGAGACGGACCGGCACCGGGGCGATGCCCTTGGCCATCTCGCGGGCGAAGGCGCGCACCTTGGTCGCGGCCGGGCCCTCCCGCCCGCTGAGCGAGCGGGGCAGACCCACGACGACCTCGATGGGCTCGTACTCCTCGACGAGCAGGCGGAGCCGCCGGTGGGCGGCCGGGACGTCACGTCCCGGCACGGTCTCCACCGGCGTCGCGAGGACCCCGTCGGGGTCGCACGAGGCGACCCCGATCCGGGCGTCCCCGACATCGACCGCGAGACGGCGGCCGCGGCGCATCGTCACGCCGTCTCCACCACGAGACGCTCGACGGCGGCGATGGCCTCGCCGACGGCCTCCGGGTTCTGACCGCCGCCCTGGGCGACGTCCGGCTTGCCGCCGCCACCGCCGCCGAGGGTCTTGGCGGCCGTGCGGACCAGCTCGCCGGCCTTGAGACCGCGCTCGCGGGCGGCCTCGTTGGTGGCGATGACCGTGAGCGGCTTGCCGTTGACCGTGGTGAACAGGGCGACGACGGCCGGACGGTCGGACGGGATGCGGCCCCGCACGTCGAGGACCAGCCTGCGCAGGTCGTCGGCGCCGGTGCCGTCCTGGACCCGGCCCGTGACCAGGGCCAGGCCGCGGATGTCCTGGGCGGAGTCGACGAGACCGGCGGCGGCCTGGAGGACCTTCTCCGCGCGGAACTTCTCGATCTCCTTCTCGGCGTCCTTCAGCTTGCCGAGCATGGTGGAGATCTTCTCCGGCAGCTCCTCCGGACGGCCCTTCACCAGCTCCTGGAGCTGGGCGACGACCGTGTGCTCGCGGGCGAGGAAGTTGTACGCGTCGACGCCGACGAGAGCCTCGATGCGGCGCACGCCGGAGCCGATGGACGACTCGCCGAGCAGCTTCACCAGGCCCAGCTGGGCGGTGTTGCCGACGTGCGTGCCGCCGCACAGCTCCTTGGAGAAGTCGCCGATGGTGACGACGCGGACCTGCTCGCCGTACTTCTCGCCGAACTCGGCGATGGCGCCCTGGCGCTTGGCCTCGTTGATCGGCATGACCTCGGCGTGGACCTCGAGCTCGCGCGAGAGGACCTCGTTGATCTTCTGCTCGACGTCGGTGAGCACGGCGCCGGGAACGGCGTTCGGCGAGCCGAAGTCGAAGCGGAAGCGGCCGGGCTGGTTCTCGGAACCGGCCTGGGCGGCCGTCGGGCCCAGGGCGTCGCGCAGCGCCTGGTGGGTCAGGTGGGTGGCCGAGTGGGCGCGGGCGATGGCCCGGCGGCGCTTGACGTCGATGGCGGCGTAGGCGGTGGCGCCGACGGTCACCTCGCCGACCTGCACGGAACCCTTGTGCACGGAGACGCCGGGGACCGGCTGCTGGACGTCGCGGATCTCGATGACGGCGCCGCTGTGCAGCTTGATCCGGCCCTGGTCGGCGATCTGGCCGCCGCCCTCGGCGTAGAACGGGGTCCGGTCGAGGACGACCTCGACCTCGTCGCCCTCGGAGGCGGCCGGCGAGGAGACGCCGTTGACGAGGAGGCCGACGACCGTGGTCTCGCCCTCGGTGTTGGTGTAGCCCGTGAACTGGGTGGCGCCGTTGCCGTCGGCGATCTCCCGGTACGCGGTCATGTCGGCGTGGCCGGTCTTCTTGGCCTTGGCGTCGGCCTTGGCGCGGTCCCGCTGCTCCTTCATCAGGCGGCGGAAGCCGTCCTCGTCCACGGAGAGGCCCTGCTCGGAGGCCATCTCCAGGGTGAGGTCGATCGGGAAGCCCCAGGTGTCGTGGAGCAGGAACGCCTTGTCGCCGGAGAGGACCGTGCCGCCGGAGGCCTTGGTCTCGGTCACGGCGGTGTCGAGGATGTTCGTGCCGCCCTTGAGGGCCTTCAGGAAGGCGGCCTCTTCGGCGAGGGCGACGGTCTCGATCCGCTTGCGGTCGGTGACCAGCTCCGGGTACTGCTCGCCCATCGTGTTGATCACGGTGTCGACGAGATCCTGGACGACCGGACCGGTGGCGCCGAGCAGGCGCATGTTGCGGACGGCGCGGCGCATGATGCGGCGCAGCACGTAGCCGCGGCCCTCGTTGCCGGGGGTGACGCCGTCGCCGATGAGCATGACGGACGTGCGCATGTGGTCGGCGACCACACGGAGCGACACGTCGCTGTCGTGGGCCTTGCCGTAGGCGACGCCGGTGAGCTCGGTGGCCTTGTCGATGACGACCTGGAGGGTGTCCGTCTCGTACATGTTCTGGACGCCCTGGAGGATCATCGCCAGGCGCTCCAGGCCGAGGCCCGTGTCGATGTTCTTCGACGGCAGCTCGCCGAGGATCGGGAAGTTCTCCTTGTCGGAGCCCTCGCCGCGCTCGTACTGCATGAAGACCAGGTTCCAGATCTCCACGTACCGCTCGTCGTTGACGGCCGGGCCGCCCTCGACGCCGAACTCGGGGCCGCGGTCGTAGTTGATCTCGGAACACGGGCCGCAGGGGCCGGGGACGCCCATGGACCAGTAGTTGTCCTTCTTGCCGAGGCGCTGGATCCGCTCGGCCGGGACGCCGACGACGTCGCGCCAGATCTGCTCGGCCTCGTCGTCCTCCTGGTAGACGGTGATCCAGAGCTTCTCCGGCTCCAGCCCGTAGCCGCCGTGCTCCACCGGGGTGGTCAGCAGCTCCCAGGCGAGCTTGATGGCGCCTTCCTTGAAGTAGTCGCCGAAGGAGAAGTTGCCGCACATCTGGAAGAACGTGCCGTGGCGGGTGGTCTTGCCGACTTCCTCGATGTCGGGCGTGCGCACGCACTTCTGCACGCTGGAGGCGCGCGTGAAGGGCGGCTTGACCTCACCCAGGAAGTAGGGCTTGAAGGGCACCATGCCGGCGGGGACGAGCAGCAGAGTCGGGTCGTCCGCGATGAGCGACGCCGAAGGGACGACGGTGTGCCCGCGCTCCTCGAAGAAGCTCAGCCAGCGGCGGCGGATTTCAGCCGACTCCATCAGTGGTCCTCATTCCGGTTGTACGAGATCGTGGAAATTGAATGCGTGGTCGGGTGCGGTGCACGGCCGAGCGCGGTCTTGCGGCGGGGCTCCGGAAGCTCCCGGCCGGTGCCGGGGTCAGCGGGGGCGTCGAGCCCGAGCGCCTCGCCCAGTTCGGCCTCGCGCTGGAGCATGCCCGCCCTCACGTCGAGGGCGAAGTCCTTGAGGCGGTGTCCGGTCTCGACCGCCTTGTTCGCCGCCTGGGCCGCGAGGCTCTCGGGGGTCAGCTGCTTCAGCTTGCGGTTGACCTTGGTGGTGGCCCACACACCGGCGGCTGCGCCGGCCGTGAACCAGAACGTGCGGCGGAACATCGCGGCTCAGCCCTTCTGCTTCCGGCGTCTCGAGGACGGCACGGTACGGCCGACGATCACAGTACGTCGCACGGCGGAGTCCCGCGGCGCGTCCTCCCCGTCCCGGCCCCGGCCGAGCGCCTTGCGCACGCCGTAGCCGAAGGCGGCCACCTTGACGAGCGGGCCGCCGAAGGTGGAGGCGACGGTGGAGGAGAGCGCGGAGGCGTTGGAGGTGACCTCCTGGACGTCCGACGCGATGGCGTCGACCCGGTCGAGCTGGGTCTGCGCGGAGCGCACGGTCGCGGAGGCGTCGGCCAGCAGCGGGACGGCCTGCTCGGTCACGTCCGCCACCATCCTCGTGGCCGCCTTGAGCGTCTGCGCCAGCCTCACCAGCACCACGGCGAGGAAGGAGACCAGGATCGCCCAGAAGACGGCCACCAGGATGCCGGCAACCTCTCCACCGGTCACTCTGCACCGCTCCCTGTGTCGTCGGGTCTGTCGTCGGGTTCTTGCCAAAAGTAGTCCCCCGACCCTATCGCGCCCGGGCTGGCCCGCCGTACCGGATTACCGCCCGCGGGACGGGAGTCAGGGGAACCGATTGTACGGAGAGCGTGCGGATGGGTACGCTCCGTGTCCCATGCGACGGAGCAATCTCCCGGCGGAGCTGAACCGGTTCGTCGGACGGGCCGCCGAGCAGGCCGCCCTGACGGCGCTCCTTGAGACGTCCCGCCTGGTCACGGTCGTGGGAGTGGGCGGGGTCGGCAAGACCCGGCTGGCGCTCCGGGCTGCGGCCGGGGCGCAGAAACGCTACGGCGACGACGTGCGCCTCGCCGACCTCGCGCCGCTGCGCGACCCGGACCTGGTGGCGTACGCCCTCGTCGAGGCGCTCGGCCTGACCGACCACACCCTGCGTGCCCCGCGCGAGGTGCTCGTCGAGCACCTCGCCGAACGCCGGCTGCTGCTGGTGGTCGACGGGTTCGAGCACCTGGTGGAGAGCTGCGCGCCGCTGGTACGGGACCTCCTGGCGCACGCCCCCGGCCTCACCGTCCTCGCGGTCGGGCGCCGGGCGCTGCGGGTGGCGGGCGAGCGCGTGTTCACGCTGGCGCCGATGGGCGAGGCGGACGCGGTGACGCTGCTCGCCGAGCGGGCCGCGGAAGCGGGCGCGCCGATGACGGCCTCGGCTCCCGCCCCGACGGCGCCGGCTCCGTCCTTCGCGTCGGCGTCGGCCCCGTCCTTCCCGGCGCCGTCGGCCCGGCCCCTCCCGGCGGCGTCGGAGCCCCCTCTGCTCCCCGGCCCCTGGGAGGCCGTGCGGGAGCTGTGCCTGCGGCTCGACGGCATCCCGCTGGCCCTCGAACTGGCGGCGGGACGGCTGCCGCTCCTCTCCGTCGAGCAGATGCTGTGCCGCCTGGACGACCGCTTCCGGCTCCTCACGGACGGCGGGCGCGGCACGCTCCCCCGCCATCAGACGCTGCGGACGGCGATCGGCTGGAGCCACGAGCTGTGCACCGCCGAGGAACGGCTGCTCTGGGCGCGGCTCTCGGTGTTCGCGGGTCCCTTCGACCTGGAGGCCGTGGAGTACGTGTGCGGGGGCCCGGAACTGCCTCCCGAGCACATCCTGGACCTGCTCGGCGGGCTGCTCGCGCAGTCGCTGCTCGCACGGGAGGACGGTCCCGCGGGTCCCGCCTACCGGCTCCTGGACACGGTCGCCGCGTACGGGGCGGAATGGCTGGCGGCGCTCGGCGACACGGAGCGGATGCGGCGGCGGCACCGCGACTGGTACATGGGACTCGCCACCTGGTGCGAGCTGGAGTGGTTCAGTCCCCGTCAGGGCGAGGTGGCGGCCCGCACGGAGGCGGCGCTGCCCAACCTGCGGGCGGCCCTCGACCTGTGCCTCGAACTGCCGGAGGACGCGCACCTGGCCCAGCACCTGGCGGGCACGCTCTGGTTCGCCTGGGTGGGCTGCGGGCGGCTCTCGGAGGGCCGGCACTGGCTGGAGCGGGCGCTGGCCCTGGAGTCGGGGCACGAGGAGGCGCGGCTGAAGGCGCTGTGGGTGCTCGGGTACGTGGCCGTCCTCCAGGGGGACGGCACGGCGGCGGTGGCGGCGCTCCACGAGTGCGGGGAGCGGGCCAGGTCCTCGGGGAACGCGCTGGCGGAGGCGTACGCGACGCACCGGATGGGCTGCCTGGCGCTGCTTTCGGACGACGTGCCGCGCGCCGAGGAGCTGATCGGGCGGGCCCTCGACGCCTACCGGGAGCTCGGCGAGCTGAACAGCAACGTGCTGATGGGGCAGGTCGAGCTGGCCATGACGCGGGCCTTCCAGGGGGACCTGGAGGGGGCGGTCGCGATCTGCCGTGAGGTGCGGGAGATCTGCGAGGAGCGCGGGGAGCGGTGGACCCGGGCGTACGCCCTCTACGTCCTGGGCTTCTCCGCGTGGACCCGGGGCGCGTACGAGGAGGCGCGGGAGCTGCTCGACGAGTGCGTGTCGATCAACCACGCCTTCCGCGATCTGGTCGGCCTCGTCCTCGCCGTCGAGCTGCTCGCCCTGGTGACGGTCAGCGAGGGGGACGCGGCGGAGGCCGCGGTCCTCCAGGGGGCGACGGTGCCGGTGTGGGACACGGTGGGCATCCGGCTCTTCGGCTCGGCGACGTTCGGCGGGCCGAGGGCCCTGTGCGAGCAGCGGGCGGGCGAGGCGCTGGGCCCGGAGGCGTACTCCGTCGCGTTCCGGGAGGGCGAGGGGCTCTCGCTCGACGCGGCCGTGGAGCGCGCGCTCGCCGGCCGCCGTGATCCGGCCGTCGTCGGCCCGACCGGGCCCGCGGCCCCGCGTCCGTTCCGTACGGCCAGGTCGGCTTCGGTCCCGGGAACGCGGAAGCCCGCCGGCTCCCCCACCGGTAAGGGCGGGGAAGCGGCGGGCTGAGCACCGCGTGGGTGGTACTACTGCCGTGCTGAGATCAGCGGGCGTAGTACTCGACGACCAGCTGCTCGTCGCAGATGACCGGGATTTCCTTGCGGTTCGGGTCGCGGTCGAGGCGGAAGGCCAGGGCCTTCAGGTTGACCTGCAGGTAGCGCGGGGTCTCGCCGTCGGCGGCGAAGCCACCCTCGCGGGCCATCTCGAACAGCGGCTTGGTGCGGCTGCGCTCGCGGACCATCACGACGTCGTCGGGACGGACGCGGAACGACGGCTTGTCGACCTTGCCACCGTTGACCTGGATGTGGCCGTGGACGACCATCTGGCGGGCCTGGTAGATGGTGCGGGCGATGCCCGAACGCAGGACCAGGGCGTCGAGGCGACGCTCGAGCTCGACGACCAGCGCCTCGCCCGTCTTGCCCTCGGCCTTCTTGGCACGGTCGTAGGCGCGCGCCATCTGGCGCTCGCTGATGTCGTACTGGGCGCGCAGACGCTGCTTCTCGAGCAGACGGACCTTGTAGTCCGAGTTCTGCTTGCGGCCACGGCCGTGCTCGCCCGGCGGGTAGGGGCGGGCCTCGAAGTACTTGACGGCCTTCGGGGTCAGCGCGATGCCGAGGGCACGCGACTTCTTGACCTTGGGACGGGACTGGTTCGGCATGAACCAACCTCTCTCATTGATACGAAAACGGCTTCACCAGGGTTAGGGGAGGTCGCATCCGCAGCCGGGAAACCCGCCTGGTCCGTACGGGACGGACCTGCCGGGCAGCCGCTCCCAGGTCTGGGCACATACGTGCAGCACGCGAACGACCCACCGCCGCTCCCGGAAACCGGGGGGTGATGGGTGGCCCGCGACACCTTCGAAGGTGCGCGACGCTCCTGGAAACCCCGCCCGAGGGCCGGGTCTCCGGCTGACTGTCCCGTTCTGGTGGCGCCGACCGAAGCCGGACACGGGACGCAGCAATCCGGACCAGTGTACCGGTTCCGGAAGGTCCGCTCGCACGGAGGCCGCCCCGCCCCGGGGGGCAGGCGTCGAAGAGGTCCGGCGGTCAGCCGCCCTCGCCCTTCAGACGGCCGCGGACGCGCTCCACCACGTCCGCGTACCGCGCCTCGGCGCCGTAGCGGGTGGGTTCGTAGTACCGGCGGCCGTGGACGGAGTCGGGGGCGTACTGCTGGGCGGCGATGCCGCCGGGGACGTCGTGGGGGTAGACGTAGCCCTGGGCGTGGCCGAGTTTGGCGGCGCCCTTGTAGTGGCCGTCGCGGAGGTGGGGCGGGACGGAGCCGGCGAGGCCGTTGCGGACGTCGGCGAGGGCGGCGCCGATCGCGGTGGTCGCGGCGTTCGACTTGGGGGCGAGGGCCAGGGCGATGGTGGCGTGGCTCAGGGTGAGGGCGGCCTCGGGGAAGCCGATCATGGCGACGGCCTGGGCGGCGGCGACGGCGATCGGCAGGGCGTTGGGGTCGGCGAGGCCGATGTCCTCGCTCGCGGAGATCATGAGTCGGCGGGCGATGAAGCGGGGGTCCTCCCCCGCCTCGATCATCCGGGCCAGGTAGTGCAGGGCCGCGTCGACGTCCGAGCCCCGGATCGACTTGATGAGGGCGCTGGCCACGTCGTAGTGCTGGTCGCCGTCCCGGTCGTACTTCACGGCCGCCCGGTCGACGGTCTCCTCGACGGTCCGGAGCGTGATCTCCGGCTCGCCCTTGGCGATGGCGGCGCCGGCCGCCGCTTCGAGGGCGGTCAGGGCGCGGCGGGCGTCGCCGCCGGCGACCCGGAGGAGGTGCGCCTCGGCGTCCGGCGGGAGGGTCACGGCGCCGCCCAGGCCCCGCTCGCCGGTGAGCGCCCGGGACATCAGCCCGCTCAGGTCCTCGTCGGTCAGCGGCTCCAGGGTGAGGAGCAGCGAGCGGGAGAGGAGCGGGGAGATGACGGAGAAGTAGGGGTTCTCGGTGGTGGCGGCGATCAGCGTCACCCAGCGGTTCTCGACAGCGGGCAGCAGGGAGTCCTGCTGCGCCTTGGAGAAGCGGTGGATCTCGTCGAGGAAGAGGACGGTCTCCTTGCCGTACCCGCCGACCGCGCGCCGGGCGCCGTCGATGACGGCCCGGACCTCCTTGACGCCCGCGGTGATCGCGGAGAGCTCCACGAACCGCTTGTCGGTCGCCTTCGAGACCACGTACGCCAGGGTCGTCTTGCCGATGCCCGGCGGGCCCCACAGGATCACGGACGAGGCTCCGGCGGGGCCGCCGTCGCCGTCTCCCACGAGCCGGCGCAGCGGTGAGCCGGGCTTGAGCAGGTGCTGCTGGCCCACCACCTCGTCGAGGGTGCGGGGGCGCATCCGGACGGCCAGCGGGCTGCTGGCGGGGTCCTTCTCCTGGCGGTCTTCGGCGGCTGCGGTAAAGAGGTCGGGCTCCACAGTCATGAAGCCTAGGTCACCGCGCCGACAGCGCGGTCGCCGTCAGCCGGTCCAGAAGTCCCACCAGCGCGTGAGGATCAGCATGCCGATGATCCCGATGTGGAGGACGGGCAGGACCCAGGTGAACTCGTCGAAGAAGGTCCTCAGGCCGCGCGGGGCGGGGATGACGCCGTGGCGGACGTTGTGCGAGGTCACGTACCAGAACATGACGATGGTGGCGACCCAGGCCAGGCAGCACCAGAGGCAGAGTGAGTTGATCTCGTACAGCGACTGGTACATGAGCCAGGTGCAGAAGCCGACGCCGAACAGGGTGCCGGCGTTGAGGCCCAGCCAGTACCAGCGGCGGTAGCGGGCACCGGCGAGCAGGCCCACGCCGATGGCGATCACCATGGCGTAGGTGACGAGTCCGAGCATCGGGTTGGGGAAGCCGAAGACCGAGGCCTGCTCGCTCTTCATGATGTTGCCGCAGGAGACGATCGGGTTGAGGCTGCACCCGGGGACGAAGCCGGGGTCCTCCAGGAGCTTGATCTTGTCGATCGTGATGACCCAGGCGGCGAGCAGTCCGGCCGCTCCGGTGATCACGAGGAGCCAGGCGAAGGCCCGGCTCGCCCCGATCGTGCCGCCGTCCCGGCCGGACGCGGTCTCGTCCACCGCTGCCTTCGTCATGTCGCTCGTTCCCTTGCTCGCGGGCCTCGTGGGCCTGGTCATTCTGCAACACCTGTACGGCTCCGCACCGTTCGCCCGGCATAAGGACGGGGCCCGGACCGGTCATCCGGTCCGGGCCCCTCCCCACGTACGGCCGGTCAGGCCAGCTTGGCCCGCACCGCGTCCACGAGACCGTCCACAGGGACGGCCTGCTGCTCGCCGGACTCCATGTCCTTGAGCTGCACGACGCCCTCGGCGAGGTCGCGCTCACCGGCGACGACGGCGAAGCGGGCGCCCGAGCGGTTGGCGTCCTTCATGGCGCCCTTGAGGCCCTTGCCGCCGAAGGAGAAGTCCGCGGCGATGCCCTGCCTGCGGAGCTCGGTGACCTTGCCGAAGAGCAGACGGCGCGCCTCGTCGCCGATGGCGACGGCGAAGACGCTGGTGGCGGCGGGGATGTCGAGCTCGATGCCCTCCGCCTCCAGGGCGAGGACCGTGCGGTCCACGCCGAGCGCCCAGCCCACCGACGGCAGCGCGGGGCCGCCGATCATCTCGGAGAGGCCGTCGTAGCGGCCGCCACCGCCGACCGCCGACTGCGAGCCGAGACCGCCGTGGACGAACTCGAAGGTGGTGCGGGTGTAGTAGTCGAGGCCGCGGACCAGCTTGGCGTCGTCCTCGAAGACGACGCCCGCCGCGGTGATCAGGGCGCGCACCTCCTCGTGGTACGCCTTGCACGCGTCGCACAGGTAGTCGCGCAGCAGCGGCGCGTCGGCCAGCTGCTTCTGCACGGCCTCGCGCTTGTCGTCGAGGACCCGCAGCGGGTTGATCTCGGCGCGGCGCAGGGTCTCCTCGTCCAGGTCGAGCCCGCGCAGGAAGGTCTGCAGGGCCTCCCGGTAGACGGGGCGGCACTCCTTGTCGCCGAGCGAGTTCAGCAGGATGCGGAAGTTCCGCAGGCCGAGCGAGCGGTACGCCTCGTCGGCCAGGATGATCAGCTCGGCGTCGAGCGCCGGGTCCTCGGCGCCGATCGCCTCGGCGCCGACCTGCGAGAAGTGGCGGTAGCGGCCCTTCTGCGGGCGCTCGTAGCGGTAGTACGAGCCGGAGTACCAGAGCTTGACCGGCAGGTTGCCCTGCTTGTGGAGGTTCGCCTCCAGGGCGGCGCGCAGCACGGAGGCGGTGCCCTCCGGACGCAGGGCGAGCTTGTCGCCGCCCTTGGTCTCGAAGGCGTACATCTCCTTGCTGACGATGTCCGTGGACTCGCCGACGCCGCGGGCGAAGAGGTTCACGTCCTCGAAGCCGGGGGTCTCGACGTAGCCGTAGCCGGACTTCCGCAGCGGTCCGGAGATCGCGTCCCGGACCGCCAGGTACTTGGCGGAGTAGGGCGGGATCAGGTCGTACGTGCCCTTGGGGGCCTTGAAGGTGCTCACGAAAGTCGTCACATTCCTCGTCGGGGAGCGTCCGCGCTCCCGAGGCCGGCCGCCACGTCCCGCAGATAGGGGTTGGTGGCGCGCTCCTGGCCGATGGTCGTCTGGGGACCGTGTCCCGACAGCACCACGGTCGAGTTGTCGAGCGGCAGGCACACACGGGCCAGCGAAGCGAGCATCTCGTCCATGTCACCGCCGGGAAGGTCGGTGCGTCCGATGGAGCCGGCGAACAGCAGGTCCCCCGAGAAGAACACGGACGGGATCTCCGTGGTCTCGGGCATCCTGAAGGTCACCGACCCCTTGGTATGACCGGGCGCGTGGGCGACGGAGAACTCCAGACCGGCGAGCTTCAGCTGGGCGCCGTCGGTGAGTTCGCGCACGTCGTCGGGCTCTCCCACGGTCAGCTCGCCCATGAGGGGCATCCCGATGGAGCGGCCGAGGGCCTTCTCCGGGTCGCTCATCATGTAGCGGTCGGACGGGTGGATCCACGCGGGGACGTCATGGGCGCCGCACACCGGGACGACGGAGGCGACGTGGTCGATGTGTCCATGGGTGAGGACGACGGCGACGGGCTTGAGCCGATGCTTCTTCAGCGTCTCCTCGACACCCTGGGCGGCCTGGTGGCCGGGGTCGATGATCACGCACTCCTCGCCTGCGGCGGGGGCGACCAGATAGCAATTGGTCCCCCAGGCCCCGGCGGGGAACCCGGCAATCAGCACGTTCGTCCTTAGATGTCGTCCGGCACGGGGGCGCGGAACTCGCGGAAAACACGGAATGCGGCAGATCAGAGCCTACCGGCGGTGCCGGTTCCACAGCCAACCCGTATACGGTACGGGCACACCCGGCCCGGACAGGAACAGACGAGCGACAAGGAGCGGAACCGGTGGTCACCAGCGATCAGCGGCGGCGGCAGCTTGCCAGGGAGAAGTACGCGCGGCAGCAGCAGCGGCGGGAGGAGAACCGGCGCAAGGCGAAGCGCCGCAACACCGTCATCGCGGCCGGCCTCGCGGTGGTGCTGGCCGCGGGCGGCGCCGTCTACGCCTCCGTGGCACTGACGGACGGCCCCGACAAGGGCAAGGACAACGCGGCGGGCGACACGCCGACCACGGCCGCGCCCACGCCCTCGCAGAGCGAGGCGGCGAGCCCGGAGCCGAAGCTGACGGTGGACAAGACGGCCACCTACGCGATGTCCCTGAAGACGAACGAGGGCGACGTCACGATCACCATGGACGCGGCGAAGACCCCGCGCACGGTGAACTCCTTCGCGCACCTCGCGGACAAGAAGTACTTCGACGGGACCAAGTGCC
Source organism: Streptomyces sp. LMG1-1-1.1 (assembly GCF_040815545.1). Taxonomy (NCBI): domain Bacteria; kingdom Bacillati; phylum Actinomycetota; class Actinomycetes; order Kitasatosporales; family Streptomycetaceae; genus Streptomyces; species Streptomyces sp. LMG1-1-1.1. The sequence continues at coordinate 18,885 of NZ_JBFPNH010000002.1, forward strand.
ACCGCCTCACCACCCAGGGCATCTTCGTGCTCCAGTGCGGCGACCCCAAGGGCGACGGCACCGGCGGCCCGGGCTACACCATCCCGGACGAGAACCTGGGCGCCCTCGGCAAGGCGGGCGCGGACGGCTCGGTGACCTTCCCGGCCGGCACCGTCGCCATGGCCAACACGGGTCAGCCGGGCACCGGCGGCTCGCAGTTCTTCCTCGTGTACAAGGACACCAAGCTGCCCCCGACGTACACCCCGTTCGGCACGATCGACGCGGCCGGTCTCAAGGCGGTCCAGGACGTCGCCGCGGCGGGCGTCGAGGGCGGCGCCACGGACGGCGCTCCGAAGAAGGCCGTCACCATCGAGAAGGCGACCGTCGCCAAGAAGTGAGCCGGGCGTCCGCACCCGCGCGACCCTGGAATCTCGGTCGGGCTGAGTGCGGACAGCCGGGCCGCGGTTCGCCTAGATTGGCGTTGTGCAGCGTGGGCCTTCGGGCGCGCTGCGGAAAGGCGGGCGAGGCCCGCCGGCAAACTGTGGACGATGCCCGGGGGGTACGACCCCGCGACGGCATCATGGTGAGGAGGCGCTGTGAGCAGCGACCCGTGGGGCCGCGTCGACGAGACGGGCACCGTGTACGTGCGGACGGCCGAGGGCGAGAAGGTCGTCGGATCGTGGCAGGCCGGCACCCCTGAGGAGGCCCTGGCCTACTTCGAGCGCAAGTACGAGGGCCTGGTGGTCGAGATCGGCCTCCTCGAGAAGCGTGTGAGGACCACCGACCTCTCGGCGAAGGACGCCACCGCGGCGATCGAGCACATCCGCCAGCAGGTCGACGAGCACCACGCCGTCGGCGACCTGGCCGCGCTCGCCGCCCGGCTGGACAAGCTCGTCGAGTCGGTCGACTCGCGACGCGAGGAGCGCAAGGCCCAGAAGGCGAAGCAGACCGACGAGGCCCGCTCCGCCAAGGAGAAGCTCGTCACGGAGGCCGAGGAACTGGCCCAGAGCGAGCAGTGGCGTTCGGCCGGCGAGCGGCTGCGGGCGCTCGTGGACACCTGGAAGGGCCTCCCCCGGCTCGACCGCAAGTCCGACGACGAACTGTGGCACCGCTTCTCGCACGCCCGCTCGGCGTTCTCGAAGCGCCGCAAGGCGCACTTCGCCTCCCTGGACGCCCAGCGCGAGGACGCCCGCAAGGCGAAGGAGCGTCTGGTCGCCGAGGCGGAGTCGCTGTCGAACTCCACCGACTGGGGCACCACGGCGGCCCGCTACCGCGACCTGATGACGGAGTGGAAGGCGGCCGGCCGCGCCCAGCGCGAGCACGAGGACGACCTGTGGAACCGCTTCCGCGGCGCCCAGGACGTCTTCTTCGCGGCGCGCGGCGAGGTCTTCGCCGAGCGGGACGCGGAGCAGACCGAGAACCTCAAGCTGAAGGAGGAGCTCGCGACCGAGGCCGAGAAGCTGGTGCCCGTGACGGACCTGAAGGCGGCCCGCGCGGCCTTCCGTTCCCTCAACGAGCGCTGGGAGGCCATCGGCCACGTCCCGCGTGACGCCCGTCCCAAGGTCGAGGGCCGGATGCACACGGTGGAGCGGGCGATCCAGGAGGCCGAGGAGGCCGAGTGGCGCCGGACGAACCCGGAGGCGCGCGCGCGTGCCGCGGGTCTGACCGGCCAGCTCCAGGACGCCGTCGAGAAGCTGCGCAAGCAGGTCGACGCCGCCCGTGCCGCCGGCAACGACTCGAAGGCCGACAAGCTCTCCCGCGAGCTGGAGGGCCGTCAGGCCCTGCTCGACCAGGCCCTGAAGGGTCTGGAGGAGTTCGGCGGCTGACGGAGCCGTGACCGTACGAGGAAGGCCCCCCGGCTCACTGCCGGGGGGCCTTCCTCGTACGGGGCGTTACGGCCTGCGGGCCGAGGTCACGCGGTACACGTCGTACACGCCCTCCACTCCGCGCACCGCCTTGAGGACGTGGCCGAGGTGCTTCGGGTCGCCCATCTCGAAGGTGAAGCGGGAGGTGGCCACCCGGTCACGGGAGGTCTGGACGGCCGCCGACAGGATGTTGACGTGCTGGTCCGAGAGGACCCGGGTGACGTCCGAGAGCAGCCGGGACCGGTCGAGCGCCTCGACCTGGATGGCGACGAGGAAGACCGACGACTGGGTCGGGGCCCACTCGACCTCCAGGATCCGCTCCGGCTCCCGGGAGAGCGAGTCCACGTTGACGCAGTCGCTGCGGTGGACCGACACGCCGCTGCCCCGGGTGACGAAGCCGATGATCGGGTCGCCGGGGACGGGGGTGCAGCAGCGGGCCAGCTTCACCCAGACGTCCTCGACGCCCTTGACGACGACGCCGGGGTCGGCGCTGGAGCGGCGCTTGGAGCGACCGCGGGTCGGCGGGGCGGCCTCCTCGATGTCCTCGGTGGCGGCCTCCTCGCCGCCGAGCGCCTGGACCAGCTTCTGCACGATGGACTGGGCGGTGACGTGGCCCTCGCCGATCGCCGCGTACAACGAGGAGATGTCGGTGTAGCGCAGCTCGTGGGCGAGGGTGACGAGGGAGTCGCCGGTCAGGATCCGCTGGATCGGCAGGTTCTGCTTGCGCATGGCCCGCGCGATGGCGTCCTTGCCCTGCTCGATCGCCTCGTCGCGGCGCTCCTTGGAGAACCAGGCGCGGATCTTGTTGCGGGCGCGCGGGGACTTGACGAAGCCCAGCCAGTCGCGGGAGGGCCCGGCTCCGGCGGCCTTGGAGGTGAAGACCTCGACCAGGTCGCCGTTGTCGAGGGTCGATTCGAGGGGCACGAGCCGCCCGTTGACCCGCGCCCCTATGGTGCGGTGGCCGACCTCGGTGTGCACGGCGTACGAGAAGTCGACGGGGGTGGCGCCCGCGGGCAGCGCGATGACGTCGCCCTTGGGCGTGAAGACGAAGACCTCGTTGCGGGAGAGGTCGAAGCGCAGGGACTCCAGGAACTCGCTGGGGTCCTCGGTCTCCTTCTGCCAGTCGAGGAGCTGGCGGAGCCACGCCATGTCGTTGAGGTGGTCGTCCTTGCCGGTCTTCTTCGGCACGTCGGCGCGGACCTTGGAGGCGCCGGCGACGGCCTCCTGCTTGTACTTCCAGTGCGCGGCGATGCCGTACTCGGCCCGGCGGTGCATGTCGAAGGTGCGGATCTGGAGCTCGACGGGCTTGCCGTTGGGTCCGATGACCGTCGTGTGCAGCGACTGGTACATGTTGAACTTCGGCATCGCGATGTAGTCCTTGAACCGGCCGGGGACCGGGTTCCATCGCGCGTGGACGGTGCCGAGGGCGGCGTAGCAGTCCCTGACCGTGTCGACGAGGACACGGATGCCGACCAGGTCGTAGATCTCCGCGAAGTCACGGCCGCGGACGATCATCTTCTGGTAGACGCTGTAGTAGTGCTTGGGGCGGCCGGTGACGGTGGCCTTGATCCGGGCGGCGCGCAGGTCGGTCTGGACCTCGTCGGTCACTATGGCGAGGTACTCGTCCCGCTTGGGGGCGCGCTCGGCGACGAGCCGGACGATCTCGTCGTACATCTTGGGGTAGAGGATCGCGAAGGCGAGGTCCTCCAGCTCCCACTTGATGGTGTTCATGCCCAGGCGGTGGGCCAGGGGCGCGTAGATCTCGAGGGTCTCGCGGGCCTTCTTCTCCTGCTTCTCCCGCTTGAGGTAGCGCATGGTGCGCATGTTGTGCAGGCGGTCGGCGAGCTTGATGACCAGGACGCGCGGGTCCTTGGCCATGGCGACGACCATCTTGCGGACGGTCTCGGCCTGGGCGGCCTCGCCGAACTTGACCTTGTCGAGCTTGGTGACCCCGTCGACGAGGAGCGCGACCTGGTCGCCGAAGTCGCGGCGCAGCGTCTCCAGGCCGTACTCGGTGTCCTCGACGGTGTCGTGCAGGAGTCCGGCCATCAGGGTCGCCGGGTCCATGCCGAGCTCGGCGAGGATCGTCGTCACGGCGAGCGGGTGCGTGATGTACGGGTCGCCGCTCTTGCGCTTCTGGCCGCGGTGCCAGCGCTCGGCGACCTGGTAGGCGTGCTCGACCTGGCGGAGGGTCGCCGTCTCGATCTTGGGGTCGTTGGAGCGGACGATCCGCAGCAGCGGTTCGAGGACCGGGTTGTACGGGGAGGAACGCTGGACGCCGAGGCGGGCGAGGCGGGCGCGGACCCGGTTGGACGAGCCTCCCGAGCGGGAGGGGGCGGCCGGTGCGGGCCGGGCAGTCGAGGCCGGGGCCGGCGTGGGCGCCGGCGTGGGCGCCTCCGGCGCGGGCCCGGTCTCCGCGGGCTTGTTCTGGGGCGCGCCGGTTCCCGTCGCGGCTTTGTCGGCCTTCGGGTCGGGCTGCGCGGCGGAGAGTGACTGGGCCTCGTCTGGCAAGAGCGCTCCTCGTGCGGTGCCGGGTCCCCCGGTCAGGCCCGGAAAGGCCATGGTATCGAGCCACGAGTCCGGATGCGCACGCGCCCGGGTCGGCGGCGGCCCCGGCGGGGGCGAAGCGTGCGCACGGGCCACGTACCGGGTCACAGGGGAAAACGACGGGGGCGCCCCGGGGATTCCCCGGGGCGCCCCCGTGCACGGGCCGTGGTGTCAGACCGTGATCAGTGCCTTGAGCGGAGCGCCGCCCAGCGCCGGCTCCAGCCGGGCGCGGCCCGGCAGGAAGCTCAGCTCCATGAGGACGGCGACGCCCGCGACCTCGGCGCCGGCGCGGCGGATGAGCTCGATCGAGGCCTCGGCCGTGCCGCCGGTGGCGAGGACGTCGTCGATGACCATGACGCGGTCGCCCGCGGCCAGGTCCTCGGCGTGCACCTCGATCTCGGCGGTGCCGTACTCCAGCTCGTACGCCTGGCTGAGCGTGGCCCCGGGGAGCTTGCCGGCCTTGCGGACGGGGATGAACCCCAGGCCCGCGCGGACGGCCACCGGGGCGGCCAGGATGAAGCCGCGCGCCTCGAGGCCGACGATCTTCGTCGCGCCGTGCGCGGTGCACAGCCCGGCGAGGGTGTCAGTGAGGGCCGTGAACGCCACCGGGTCCGCCAGCAGCGGCGTGATGTCCTTGAACAGCACGCCCGGCTTCGGGTAGTCGGGGACGTCGCGGATGCGGCTGAGCAGGAGCTCGGTGACGTCCTGGGCCTCGGCGGTCATCCTCGGCGCTCCTGGGCCCGGCGGCTCGCGCGGGGGCCGACGACGGCGGTCTCGGCCTCGACGGACAGCGCGTCCGTCTCGTCCGCCGACTCGCCCTTGGCGGCGGCGCTCGCACGCTTGGCCAGGATGCGCTTCTTCAGGGCCTTGATCGCCGGCTCGCGCTCCTTGAGGTCGGCGACGAGCGGGGTGGCGATGAAGATCGAGGAGTACGCGCCGGCGGCGAGACCCACGAACAGCGACAGCGAGATGTCGTTCAGCATGCCGGCGCCGAGGAAGCCGCCGCCGATGAAGAGCAGGCCGGCGACCGGCAGCAGCGCGACGACGGTGGTGTTGATCGAACGGACCAGGGTGCCGTTGATCGAGCGGTTGGCCAGCTCGCTGTAGGTGAAGCGGGTCTGCTTGGTGATGTCCTTCGTCTGCTCCTTGAGCGAGTCGAAGACCACGACCGTGTCGTACAGCGAGTAACCGAGGATCGTCAGCAGACCGATGACCGTACCGACGGTGACCTCGAAGCCGACCAGCGAGTAGATGCCGACCGTGATCGTGAGGTCGTGGATGAGGGCGATCAGTGCCGCGACCGCCATTCTCCACTCGAAGGCGATGGCCAGGTAGATCACCACGAGGATCATGAAGACCCCCAGGCCGGTCCAGGCCTTGTTGGCGATCTGCTCACCCCAGCTGGGACCGACCAGCTCGGCCGCGATCTTGTCCTCGGGGACGCCCAGGTCCTTCGAGAGCTCCGCGCGGACCTGGTCGGACTGCACGGTGTCGATGCCGCCGACCTGGATGCGCAGCGAGCCGTTGCCGAGCTTCTGGACGATCGCGTCGTGGCCGGAGGCAGCTTCCGCGTACTCCTGCGCCTGGCTGACGGAGACTTCCGACTTCGGCGTCGTGAAGACGGCACCGCCCTGGAACTCGATGCCCATGTTGAGGCCGCGGACGGCCAGGGCCACGATGGCGGTGATGGTGATCAGGATGGACAGGCCATACCAGATCTTGCGGTTGCCGATGAAGTCGTAACCGACCTCACCGCGGTGGAGCCGGGCACCGAGATCGCCGAGCTTCGACATCTCACGCCTCCTTCGGGTCTACGGGGGCGGAGGCACGGCGGGTGCGGCGCAGCGGCGGCTTGGCGCCGAGTCGCTTCGGGTCCAGGCCGGACCACGCGTGGCCGTTGCCGAAGAACTTGGTCCGCGCCAGGAGCGTCATGACCGGCTTGGTGAAGAGGAACACCACGACGATGTCGAGCAGGGTGGTCAGGCCGAGCGTGAACGCGAAGCCCTTGACCTTGCCGACGGTGACGATGAAGAGCACGGCCGCGGCCAGGAACGACACGAAGTCGGAGACCAGGATGGTGCGGCGGGCCCGCGGCCAGGCGCGCTCGACGGCCGGGCGGAGCGTCCGGCCCTCGCGGAGCTCGTCGCGGATGCGCTCGAAGTACACGATGAACGAGTCCGCGGTGATGCCGATGGCGACGATGGCGCCGCAGACGGCCGGCAGGTTCAGCGCGAAGCCGATGGCCGGGCCGAGCAGGGCCATGAGCACGTAGGTGAGGAGCGCGGAGACGCCGAGGCTGAGGATGGCGATCAGCGACAGGCCGCGGTAGTAGGCGACCAGGTAGATGATGACCAGTCCGAGGCCGATGGCGCCCGCGATCATGCCCGCTTCCAGCTGCTCCCCGCCGAGGGCGGCGGTGACGGTGTCGACGCTCTGCGTCTCGAACGTCAGGGGCAGGGCACCGTACGACAGGATGTTGCCGAGGTCCTGGGCCGACTGCTGGTTGAAGTTGCCGGAGATCTCCGCGCTGGCGCTCAGCGTCTGGCGGACCGACGGGGCCGAGACGACCTCGCCGTCCAGGACGATCGCGAAGCGGTTCTGCGGGTCGGTCTGCGCCGACAGCTTGCTGGTGATCGCCTGGAACTTCTTCGAACCCGCGTCCGTGAAGTCCATGGTCACGATCCACATGCCGCGCTGCTGGTCGAGGACGCCCTTGGCGTCGTCGACGTCACGGCCGCCGACCTCGGCCGGGCCGAGGAGGTACTTCGACCAGACGCCGGGGGCGTCCTCGCCACAGGCGACGGTGGGCTGGGCGGGCTTGACGCCCTGGCCGGCGGTGGCGCGCTGCTTGGGGTCGAGGCAGTTCAGGGCGGTGAACTTCTGCTCGAGCGCCGCGGTGGCGGGGTCGGGCTTCGGGGTCGCCTGGGGAGTCCCGGTGGCCGTCGGCTTCGTGGAGGCCGAGGTGGTGGGCGTCGGGCTCGGGGCCTTGAGGGCCTCGGTGAGCGCGCGGCCCTGGGTGGAGGCGGTGGCCGTCGGGGTCGCCGACTTCTTCTCGCCCGCGGTGGCGCCGGTGGCGGAGGCCGACGGCTTCGCCGAGGGGGAGCCCGAGGGCGTGGCGCTCGGGGCCGCCTGCGGCGCGCCGTTCGTCACGGCGAGAACGGGCCGGAAGTAGAGCTGGGCGGTGGTACCGACCTGCTCACGGGCCTGCTTCTCGTTCGTCCCGCGAGGGATGTTGACGATGATGTTCTCGCGGCCCTGCGTCTGGACCTCGGCCTCGGAGACACCCAGACCGTTGACACGGCGCTCGATGATGCCGACCGCCGTGTTCATGTTGGTCTCGTTGACCGCCGACTCCTGGCCGGGCTCGGCCTTCGCCTTGAGCGTGATCGACGTACCGCCGGCGAGGTCGATGCCGAGGCGCGGGGTGGTGTGCCCCGACCAGAACATGCCGCCGGTGAGCGCGACCATGGCGATCAGGATGAGTGCCAGGGCGCGGCCCGGACGGCTCTGTCCCCCCGCCGGCCTTCGGCCCTTCTTCGGTGCTGCCACCTGTCGTATCTCCCTGTCCAACCGCCCCGCGCCGGGTGTGCGCGAGGCGGCCACGAAGTGTGTGTGGGGACCTGCCCCCGCAGACGTGGAACCGTTCCGGGGACCGCGCTCGCCGGTGGGCGGGCGGTCGGTCTCCGGCCGCGACTACTTCGCGTCGGTCTCGCCGTCGGCCTTGCCGTCCTTCTGGCCCTCGGTGCCGTCCTCGGCCACGTCCGACTTCTTCGTCAGATCGGCCTTCGGCGCATCGGCGTCCTTCTCCGTGCCCTCGGCGGCGGCGACCTCGGTCAGCGAGGAGGCGTCGTCCGGGACGACGGTCTCGGAGTCGGACTCCTCCTCGTCGCCGTGGACGATGCGGTTGTACTCGGCGTCATCGAGGACCGCGCCGATCGCGTTCTTGGCGTAGACCGCGTGCACCCCGGGAGCGACCTCGAGGAGGACGGTCTCGTCGCCGATCTCCTTGACGGTGGCGTACATCCCCCCGATCGTCCGTACGCCGGTGCCGGGCTGCATCTCGTTGCGCATCTGCGCCGCCGCCTGCTGCTTCTTCTTGGCAGAGCGGGTCATCAGGAACATGGCCCCGATGAGGACGATGAAGGGGAGGAGGGTCACGATGCTCACGGGACGGGTTTCCTTCGCACGGTCGCGGAGAACCCGCGGCCTGATCTTCGGGGGTGGGCGCGCCGACCGGAAAGGGCGGCATCGGCGGAGTCTAGGCGAGTCCGCATCGATGGAACAACGTCCAGCATCGCACCCTGGTTCCGGTCCGGGCGAGTGTCACCACCGTCACGCCCCGAAGAGCCCCTGTTGTCCGCTTCCGTGTGCTCCCGGGCCGCCTGCCTGCGGCGGAACCAGTCCGAGGTGGGCCCAGGCCGCGGGTGTGGCGACCCGACCACGGGGCGTACGGGCCAGCAGTCCCTCCCGTACGAGGAAGGGTTCGGCGACCTCCTCGACGGTCTCGCGCTCCTCTCCCACGGCGACGGCGAGGGTGGACAGACCGACCGGTCCGCCGCCGAAGAGCTTGAGCAGGGCCTCCAGGACCGCGCGGTCGAGACGGTCGAGGCCGCGGCCGTCGACCTCGTACACGCTGAGGGCGGCCTCGGAGATGTCCCGGGTGATCGACCCGTCGGCCCTGACCTGCGCGTAGTCGCGGACGCGGCGCAGCAGGCGGTTGGCGATGCGGGGGGTGCCGCGGGAGCGGCCGGCGATCTCGGCGGCGCCGGCCGGGTCGATCTCGACGTCGAGGAGGCCGGCGGAGCGGTGGATCACCCGCTGGAGCTCGCCCGGGTCGTAGAACTCCATGTGGCCGGTGAAGCCGAAGCGGTCGCGCAGCGGGGGCGGCAGGAGTCCGGCCCTGGTGGTGGCGCCGACCAGCGTGAAGGGCGGGAGTTCCAGCGGGATGGCGGTGGCGCCGGGGCCCTTGCCGACGATGACGTCGACGCGGAAGTCCTCCATCGCCATGTAGAGCATCTCCTCGGCGGGCCGGGACATCCGGTGGATCTCGTCGAGGAAGAGGATCTCGCCCTCCTGGAGGGAGGAGAGGATCGCGGCGAGGTCGCCGGCGTGCTGGATGGCGGGGCCCGAGGTGATGCGGATCGGGGCGTTCATCTCGGCCGCGATGATCATCGAGAGGGTGGTCTTGCCGAGGCCGGGGGCGCCGGAGAGCAGCACGTGGTCGGCGGTGGCACCGCGCTGGCGGGCGGCCTTGAGGACCAGGTCGAGCTGCTGGCGGACCTTCTCCTGGCCGACGAACTCGCTGAGGTCCTTGGGGCGCAGGGCCGCTTCGACGGCCTGGTCGTCCCCTTCGGCGGAGGCGCCGACGATGCGCGCCTCGGCCTCGGACGCCTCGGCGGTGATGTCGTCGTCCCAGTTCACGGTGATGCCTTCTCGTTCGTACGGTCCGGTCGGCGGGGCAGCGGACGGGTGGGTCAGCGGGTGCGGTTGAGCGTCTGCAGGGCCGCGCGGAGCAGCTGCGGCACGGGGGCGGCGCCGGTCTCGGCGAGGGCGGCCTCGGCCTGCGGGGTGACGGCGCTGACGGCCTCCTCCGCCTCGCGGCTCGCGTAGCCGAGGCCGATCAGCGCGGCGGACAGCTGCTCGGTCCACGGCGCCGGGCCGGAGGCCGCGGCGCGCTGGGCGCCGACCAGCCCGCTGCTGCCGAGCGGGGCGCCGAGCTTGTCCTTCAGTTCGAGGAGGAGTTTCTGCGCGCCCCTCTTGCCGATGCCGGGGACGGCGGTGAGGGCCTTCTCGTCGCCGGTGGAGAACGCGATGCGCAGGGCGTCGGGGCTGTGCACGCCGAGCATGGCCTGCGCGAGGCGGGGGCCGACGCCGCTGGCGGTCTGGAGCAGCTCGAAGACCTGCCGCTCGTCGTCGTCGGCGAAGCCGTACAGGGTGAGGGAGTCCTCGCGGACGACCAGCGAGGTGGCGAGCCGGGCGTCCTGGCCGATCCTCAGGGCGGAGAGGGTGTTCGGCGTGCACTGGACGGCCATGCCGATGCCGCCGACCTCGATCACGGCGGTGGTGGGGGCGAGTGCGGCGACCGGGCCGCTGACGAAGGCGATCATCGGGTTCGGCCTTTCACTGCGGACGCCTGCTGGGCGACCGCCTGCTGGAGACGGTTCTGTGCGACGGCCTGCTGGAGGCGGTTCTGCGCGGGGGCCCGCCAGATGTGACAGATGGCGAGGGCGAGGGCGTCGGCGGCGTCGGCCGGCTTGGGCGGGGCGGAGAGCCGGAGCAACCGGGTCACCATGGCCCCGACCTGTGCCTTGTCGGCGCGTCCGCTGCCGGTGACGGCGGCCTTGACCTCGCTGGGGGTGTGCAGCGCGACGGGGATGCCGCGGCGCGAGGCGCAGAGCATGGCGACCGCGCTGGCCTGGGCGGTACCCATCACCGTACGGACGTTGTGCTGGCTGAACACCCGCTCGACGGCGACGAGTTCGGGCGAGAAGCGGTCGATCCACTCCTCGATGCCGCGCTCGATGCCGACGAGTCGCACGCCGATGTCCGCGTCCGCGGCCGTCCGCACCACGCCGACGCCGAGCATGGTCAGGGGCCGTCCGGCGACGCCCTCGACGACGCCGACGCCGCACCGGGTGAGACCGGGGTCCACCCCGAGTACCCGCACTGTGCCCCTCCCTGATCGCAAGTCTGTTTGTGCAGGCTATCGGGTGGCACTGACAACGCAGCGGGCCGACGGGGTGCGTGTCCCGTCGGCCCGCTGTTCGGAAAGACCGCGATCAGGCGTCGACCTTGGCCATGACCTCGTCGCTGACGTCGAAGTTGGCGAAGACGTTCTGCACGTCGTCGCTGTCCTCCAGCGCGTCGATCAGCTTGAACATCTTGCGCGCGCCCTCTTCGTCGAGCTCGACCTGCATGGTCGGGACGAAGCTCGACTCGGCGGAGTCGTAGTCGATGCCGGCCTCCTGGAGGGCGGTGCGGACCGCGACCAGGTCGGTGGACTCGCTGATGATCTCGAACGACTCACCGAGGTCGTTGACCTCCTCGGCGCCGGCCTCCAGCACCGACTCCAGCACGTCGTCCTCGGACAGCTCGCCCTTCGGGAGCACGATGACGCCCTTGCGGTTGAACAGGTACGAGACCGAACCCGGGTCGGCCATCGAGCCGCCGTTGCGGGTCATGGCCACGCGCACGTCGGAGGCGGCGCGGTTGCGGTTGTCGGTGAGGCACTCGATGAGGACCGCGACACCGTTCGGGCCGTAGCCCTCGTACATGATCGTCGCGTAGTCGGCGCCGCCGGCTTCGAGACCCGCACCGCGCTTGAGCGCGGAGTCGATGTTCTTGTTCGGAACCGACTGCTTCTTCGCCTTCTGGACGGCGTCGAAGAGCGTCGGGTTGCCGTCGAGGTCAGCGCCACCGGTGCGGGCCGCGACCTCGATGTTCTTGATCAGCTTCGCGAAGAGCTTGCCGCGCTTGGCATCGATCACGGCCTTCTTGTGCTTCGTCGTAGCCCATTTAGAGTGGCCGGACATCTGCCTGTCTCCTTCGCGTAACCCATTTCTGAACGAACCCCAGAGATCCTACCGGGATCGGATCAGCCCGAAGCGCGCACCATGTCGACGAACAGGGCGTGAATCCGGTGATCCCCGGTGAGCTCGGGGTGGAACGAGGTCGCGAGGGCTTTGCCCTGCCGTACGGCGACGATGTGACCGCCGTGCTCGGCCAGGACCTCGACCTCGGCACCGACGGACTCGACCCACGGGGCGCGGATGAAGACGCCCTCCACGGGGCCGTCCTCAATGCCCGTGACGGTGACGCCGGCCTCGAACGACTCGTTCTGCCGCCCGAAGGCGTTGCGGCGGACGATCATGTCGATGCCGCCGAAGGTCTCCTGACCCGAACGCGGGTCGAGGATCTTGTCGGCCAGCATGATCAGACCGGCGCAGGTGCCGTAGACCGGCATGCCCGCGGCGATGCGCTCGCGGAGCGGCTCCATGAGGCCGAAGAGCGCGGCCAGCTTGGAGATGGTGGTGGACTCACCACCGGGGATGACCAGGCCGTCGACCTCGGCGAGCTCCTCGGGGCGCCTCACCGGCCTGGCCACGGCGTCAGCCGCGGCCAGGGCGATCAGGTGCTCCCGTACGTCGCCCTGGAGAGCCAGGACACCAATCACGGGAGTGGCGTTCATCGGTGCTTACCAGCCCCGGTTGGCGTAGCGCTCGGACTCGGGGAGGGTGTCGCAGTTGATGCCGACCATGGCCTCGCCCAGGTTGCGGGAGGCGTCCGCGATGATCTTCGGGTCGTCGTAGAAGGTGGTGGCCTTCACGATGGCGGCGGCGCGCTTGGCCGGGTCGCCCGACTTGAAGATGCCGGAGCCGACGAAGACGCCCTCGGCGCCGAGCTGGCGCATGAGCGCGGCGTCGGCCGGGGTGGCGACGCCACCGGCGGAGAACAGCACGACCGGCAGCTTGCCGAGCTCGGCGACCTCCTTGACGAGCTCGTACGGGGCGCGCAGGTCCTTGGCGGCGGCGAACAGCTCGTTGTTGTCGAAGCCGCGCAGCCTGGCGATCTCGTTCTTGATCTGGCGCAGGTGGCGGACGGCCTCGACGACGTTGCCGGTGCCGGCCTCGCCCTTGGAGCGGATCATGGCCGCGCCCTCGGCGATGCGGCGCAGGGCCTCGCCCAGGTTGGTGGCGCCACAGACGAAGGGGGTCGTGAAGGCCCACTTGTCGGAGTGGTTGACCTCGTCGGCCGGGGTCAGGACCTCGGACTCGTCGATGTAGTCGACGCCGAGGGACTGGAGGACCTGGGCCTCGACGAAGTGACCGATGCGGGACTTGGCCATGACCGGGATGGACACCGCGCCGATGATCTCTTCGATCATGTTCGGGTCGGACATGCGGGCCACGCCGCCGTCCTTGCGGATGTCCGCGGGGACCCGCTCCAGGGCCATGACGGCCACGGCGCCGGCGTCCTCGGCGATCTTCGCCTGCTCGGCGTTGACCACGTCCATGATCACGCCGCCCTTGAGCTGCTCGGCCATGCCGCGCTTCACACGGGCGGTGCCGGTCTCGGGGGACTGGGGGGAGGGGGAAGGCGTGGTGGACACAAGTACCTCACTCGTGACAAGAGCGATTGACGACAAGAGTGAGGAAACAGTCCACCTGCGGTCCACAGCAAGGGCCAATGTGGATCCGGTGGATCGTTTTCGCAGGTTACGAGCTGTCAGGCCGGACGATCAGCAAGGGCCACCGGCGGCTCGTCATCCATTTCGAAGGCCAGCGGGAACGGCGCGTGGCCCGCGAGCCGGAACCAGCGGACCTTGCGGTGGCGGCGCAGGGCACGGGCCGCCCGCACCGCGTCGTTGTGGAAACGGCGGGCCATCGGCACCCGGCGCACGGCCTGCGCGAGCTCCCCCGCCGCCTCCTCGCCACCGGGCGCCGCCCGTACGAGCTCCACCTGCTCGGGCTCGCCGAACACCGCCCGCAGCGCCTGGCTCAGTTCGCTCTCCGCGACCTCCCGGTGATCCTCCTCGGCCTGCCGGGCCGCGTGCGCGGCCTCGTACAGCACGATCGACGCGGCCGGATCGAGGACGCCCGACGTCGCGAGCTCCTGGGTGACCGAGGCCCGGCGCAGCAACTGCGCGTCCAGGGCCGCGCGGGCCGCGTCGATGCGGGAGTGCAGCCGGTCGAGCCGTCCGGCGGTCCAGCTGAGATACACGCCGATGAGAATCAGCGCCACGACGGTCCAGATCAGGGTTTCGGTCACGGGCGCACAGGCTACCGGGGCCGCGGCGGTGTCCGGCGTCGTGAGGGCCCGAGGCCATCGTGGCCCGGCGTCGCGAGGGCCCGTGGCCATGGGGCCCGCCATCGTGACGGCCCGCGGCCGTGGGGGCCCGCCGCCGTGAGGGCCCGCGCCACGTGGAGCCGCCGCCGTGTGCGCCCGTGGCGACTGACCCGCCCCGTGCGGGCTGCGCCCGCGACCGCCGCCGTATGCGCCCGCACCGACTGCCCCGCCTGGTGCGGGCTGCGCCCGCTGCCCGCGCCCCTCCGTGTGGGCAATCGTCCCGCTGGGGCGGGACGGGTGGGCACACGGGACGGCGCCCTCGGCGGCGCCTCGCCCCCCTGCACCTGCCCGCACCCATAGCTCGCCGCGCAACCGGTGCGGGTTCGGGCGCGGAAGCCTAGGCCCGGCAAGGGGCGCCGTTCCGTTGTGCCCACCCGTTCCGCCCCAGCGGAACGATTGCCCACAACGAGGGGGGCGAGGGCGCCGCCCCTGCGGAACGGAGGCCCACAACGAGGGTGGCCGGGGGCGGGGTGGAGCACCGCCCCAGCGGAACGATTGCCCACAACGGGGGAGGGCGGGGGCGCCGCCCCGGCGGAACGGAGGCCCACAACGAGGGTGGCCGGGGGCGGGGTGGAGCACCGCCCCCGGCGGAACGATTGCCCACAACGAGGGGGGCGGGGGCGCCGCCCCGGCGGAAGGCAGGCGCCCACAGGGAGGGTGGGCAGCGCACCGGCCGGGGCAGGGGGTGGGGTCAGAGGCCCAGGCGGGCTCGGAGGCCGAGGCGTTCGTCGGTGTCGACGGCGGCGGCACCATCGGCGACGGTCTCGTACACCGCGAGGATGTCCGCGCCGACGGTGGACCAGTCGAAGCGACGGACGTGGGACGAGCCACGGGCGCTGAGCTCGGCGCGGCGAGGCGCGTCGCCGAGGAGCCGGATCGCGGCGGAGGCGAGCGCGTCGGCGTCCTCGTTGGCGAAGAGCTCGCCGGCCCCGCCCTGGTCGAGGACCTGGGCGAACGCGTCGAGGTCGGCGGCGAGGACGGGCGCCCCGGCCGACATGGCTTCGACGAGGATGATGCCGAAGCTCTCGCCGCCGGTGTTGGGCGCCACGTACACGTCGACGCTGCGCAGCAGCCGCGCCTTGTCCTCGTCGCTGACCATGCCGAGGAACTCCACGCGGGAGCGCATCTCGGGCGGCAGCGACGCCACGGCCTCCTCCTCGTCGCCGCGTCCGGCGACGAGGAGCCGGGTCCCGGGGCGTTCGGTGAGGATGCGGGGCAGGGCGCGCATGAGGACGGGCAGGCCCTTCCTCGGTTCGTCGATCCGGCCGATGAAGCCGAGGGTCTCGCCCTGCCACTCCTTCTTCGGTTCGGCGCGGGCGAAGAAGTCCACGTCGACGCCGTTGGGGATGAGGACGGCGTCGCCGCCGAGGTGCTCGACGAGCGTGCGGCGCGCGTACTCGCTGACCGCGATGCGCGCGCTGATCTTCTCCAGGGCGGGCTGGAGGATCGGGTACGCGGCGATCATGGCGCGCGAGCGCGGGTTCGACGTGTGGAAGGTGGCCACGATCGGTCCCTGGGCCGCCCAGCAGGTGAGCAGCCCCAGGGAGGGCGAGGTCGGCTCGTGGATGTGGACGACGTCGAAGGTGCCGTCGTGCAGCCAGCGGCGTACCCGGGCGGCGGAGAGGAACCCGAAGTTCAGCCGGGCCACGGAGCCGTTGTACGGCACGGGGACGGCGCGGCCGGCCGAGACGACGTACGGCGGGAGCGGGGTCTCGTCGTCGGCAGGGGCCAGTACGGAGACGTCGTGGCCCAGCCGGATGAGGTGCTCGGCGAGGTCGCGGATGTGGAACTGGACGCCGCCCGGCACGTCCCAGGAGTACGGGCAGACGATCCCGATCTTCACGGCTGCCGCTCCTCCCCGCGCTCGGCCGGTACCCCGTGGCCGCCGGAAGCCGCGTCCCCGGCACCGGTCTCGGCCACGGCTCTGGCCCCGGCTTCAGCCCCGGCTCCGGCTCCGGCCTCAGCCCCGGGTCCGGGTCCGGCTCCGGCCCCGGCCTCAGCCCCGGCTTCAGCCCCTGCCGCAGCCGCAGCTCCAACCCCGGCCCCAGCCCCGTCCCCCCGTTCCTCCAGGTCCGCGAGCCACAGTCGTTGCAGCATGTGCCAGTCCTCCGGGTGGTCCGCGATGCCGGCGGCGAAGGCGTCGGCGAGCTGCTGGGTCATCACGGAGGTCTTCTCGGTGCGGGTACCGGACTCGGGAACGTCGACGGGCGGGTGGATGCGGCCCCGCATGACGGCCGTGTCGTCGTACCAGAGGGTCACCGGGAGGAGCAGGGCACCGGTCTGCTGGGCGAGTATGGCCGGGCCGGCCGGCATGCGGGCGGTGTCGCCGAAGAAGGAGACCTCGATGCCGGAGGCCGACAGGTCGCGGTCGGCGACGAGGCAGACGAGGCCGCCCGCCCGGAGGCGCCGTGCGAGGGTGCCGAAGGCGGAGCCGCCGGTGTGCGGCAGGACCTCCATGCCGAGGGATTCCCGGTAGGCGACGAAGCGGTCGTACAGCGTCTCCGGCTTGAGGCGTTCCGCGACGGTGGTGAAGGGGACGCCGAGCGAGCGGGTCACCCAGACGCCCGCGAGGTCCCAGTTGGCCAGGTGCGGGAGGGCGAGGACGACCCCGCGGCCGGCGGCGAGGCCTTCCTTGAGGTAGTGGGCGTCCTTGATGTCGACGCCCTGTTCGACCCGCTCCTTGGTCCAGGTCGGCAGCCGGAACGACTCCATCCAGTACCGCATGTACGAGCGCATGCCGGCCTTGGAGAGTTCCGCGAGCCGCTCGGGCGTGGCATCGGGCACCACGCGCGCGAGGTTGGATTCGAGGCGCAGGACGCTCTTGCCGCGCCGCTTCCACGTCAGGTCGGCGATCCGGCGGCCGAGGCCGGTCGCCACCGGCTCGGGCAGCTTCTTCACGGTCGCCCAGCCGAGGCCGTACAGCCCGTCGCTCAGTCGGTCCTTCAACGCGCTCATGATGTCGCCCCGCCCCCCTGGGCCGCCGCGGCGGCGTCCGCCTCGGCCGATTCCCGCCGTACCGTCACGACGCGCTGTCCCAGGGTCACCGCGCTGCCGACGGCCACGATCCACAGGGCGATCGGGAGCAGCACCTGGATGCCGGGCACGCCGAAGGCGTGCAGGCCGGCGAGACCCGCGGCGACCAGGGAGATGACGAGCCGCTCGGCGCGTTCGATCAGTCCGTTGACGGCGACCGGCAGGCCAATCGATTCGCCACGGGCCTTGGTGTACGAGACGACCTGGCCGCTGGCGAGGCAGAAGATGGCCACGGCGCAGAGCACGTTGTCGTCGCCCTTGCCCGCGTACCAGAGCGCGAAGCCGCCGAAGATCGCTCCGTCGGCGACCCGGTCGAGCGTCGAGTCGAGGAAGGCGCCCCACCGGCTGGAGATCCCCGCCTGCCGGGCCATGTTGCCGTCGACGAGGTCGGAGAAGACGAAGAGGGTGATGACGATCGTGCCCCAGAAGAACTCGCCGCGGGGGAAGAAGACCAGCGCACCGGCCATCACCCCCGCGGTGCCGATGAGCGTGACGGCGTCGGGGCTGACGCCCCGGCGGAGCAGAAACGCTGCGAACGGTGTGAGGACACGCGTGAAAAAGGCACGCGCGTACTTGTTCAGCATGGCCTTCCCGAGGTTCGGTGGGCCGCGCGGCCCCTACGACCACCGGCTCACCCATCGTAGCCACGCGCGTCGCGCCGACGTCGCGGGCACCCGCCCCCGCCGCGTCGGCGTCCCCCAGGGGGCCCGTGCGTGTACGACGTATGGACGCGTCCCGGCGGCGGTGCAAAGCTCGAAGGACCACCGCGGGCACCGCAGGAGCCGTACCGCGACAGACCACTCCCCCGCGCCCGCGTCCCGCCGCACCGTGCGAGCAGTCGGGAGGAACACATCATGGGTGACAAGGCGAACACACCCGCCGGAGCCGCCGGCAGGGCTCCGACGGCCGACCGGCCCCAGGCCGTGCGCAACGTGGTGCTGGTCGGCCACAGCGGATCGGGCAAGACGACCCTCGTCGAGGCCCTCGCGCAGACCGCCGGGGCGCTCAACCGGCCGGGCCGGGTCGAGGACGGCGCCACCGTCTCCGACTACGACGAGATCGAGCACCGCCAGCACCGCTCCGTACAGCTGTCCCTCGTCCCGGTCGGCTGGGACGGGTACAAGATCAATCTGCTCGACACCCCGGGGTACGCCGACTTCGTCGGGGAGCTGAGGGCCGGTCTGCGCGCGGCGGACGCGGCCCTCTTCGTCGTCTCGGCCGCCCAGGAGGCCGGCGCCGTCGCCGCCTCCACCCGCATGGTCTGGGAGGAGTGCGCCGCCGTCGGGATGCCCCGCGCCATCGTCGTCACCCACCTCGACACCGCCCGCACCGACTTCACGGAACTCACCGCCGTCTGCGCCGGCCTCTTCGGCCGCGACGACCCGGACGCCGTCCTGCCGCTGTACCTGCCGGTGCGCGGCCCCGAGGGCCCGGACGGGCACGCGCCCGCCACCGGACTGGCCGGCCTGCTGTCGGAGCGGATCTACGACTACTCCACGGGGGTACGGCGGGAGGACGAGCCCGACGAGGGCCAGCGGGAGCTCATCGCCGAGGCCCGTGCCCGGCTCATCGAGGGGATCATCGCCGAGAGCGAGGACGAGACCCTCATGGACCGCTATCTGGGCGGCGAGGAGATCGATCTGAAGACGCTCGTCGACGACCTGGAGAAGGCCGTCGCCCGGGGCGCCTTCCACCCGGTGCTCGCGGCCGCGCCCGCCGCGGACGGCGGCACGCAGGGCCTGGGCACCCTCGAACTCCTGGAGCTGATCACCGGCGGCTTCCCCTCTCCCCTGGAGCACGAGCCGCCGGCCGTCACCACCCCCGACGGGCGGCCCCGTCCCCCGATCGCCTGCGACCCCGAAGGGCCGCTGGTCGCCGAGGTCGTCAAGACCGCCGCCGACCCCTACGTGGGCCGGATCTCCCTGGTCAGGGTCTTCTCGGGCACGCTGCGGCCCGACCAGACCGTGCACATCTCGGGTCACGGCCTCGCCGACCGGGGGCACGAGGACCACGACGTCGACGAGCGGATCGGCGGGCTGACCTCCCCCTTCGGCAAGCAGCAGCGCCCGCAGGCGCACTGCATCGCGGGCGACCTCGCCTGCGTCGCCCGGCTCGGCCGCGCGGAGACCGGCGACACGATCTCCGCCAAGGACGACCCGCTGCTCATCGAGCCGTGGAGCATGCCGGAGCCGCTGCTCCCGCTCGCCGTCGAGGCGCACGGCAAGGCCGACGAGGACCGGCTCTCCCAGGGCCTCGCCCGGCTGGTCGCCGAGGACCCGACGCTGCGCCTCGAACAGAACCAGGACACCCGGCAGGTCGTGCTGTGGTGCCTCGGCGAGGCCCACCAGGACGTCGTCCTGGAACGCCTCCGCGGCCGGTACGGAGTGCAGGTCGACGCCGTCCCGTACAAGGTGTCGCTGCGGGAGACCTTCGGCGCGCCCTCGGCGGGCCGGGGACGGCACGTGAAGCAGTCCGGCGGCCACGGCCAGTACGCCATCTGCGAGATCGAGGTGGAGCCGCTGCCCCCGGGGAGCGGCATCGAGTTCGTCGACAAGGTGGTCGGCGGCGCCGTACCCCGTCAGTTCGTCCCCTCCGTCGAGAAGGGGGTACGGGCCCAGGCGGCCAAGGGCGTGGCCGCCGGCTACCCGCTCGTCGACATCCGGGTCACCCTGCGGGACGGCAAGGCCCACTCGGTGGACTCCTCCGACGCGGCCTTCCAGACGGCCGGCGCGCTCGCGCTGCGCGAGGCGGCCGCCGACGTGCCCGTCCATCTTTTGGAGCCGGTCGCCGAGGTGCAGGTCCTCGTCCCCGACGAGTACGTGGGGCCGGTCATGAGCGACCTGTCGGGGCGGCGCGGCAGGGTCGTCGGCACCGACCAGGCCGGCCCGGGCCGGACGCTGGTGCGGGCCGAGGTGCCGGAGATCGAGATCGGGCGGTACGCGATCGACCTGCGCTCGGTGTCGCACGGCACCGGACGGTTCGACCGCAGCTACGCCCGGCACGAGCCGATGCCGCCGCAGCTGGCGGAGCGGGTCCGCGAACAGGCCTGAAACGGCTCCTGCCTGACGTGGCGACAGGGCCGCACGTCCGCCCGGCACATGCCGGGCGGACGTCATTCGGCCGTCAATATCCACAGGCGGTGACGCATCCGCCGGTACCCGGTTACGCTGTGGTGCCCAGCTCAGAAGGTGTGCGGGGCGCGGCAGTTGGGAACAGCCCGCACAGGTACTCGCGCGCGATGGGGGCGGCAGTGGCGATCGACGGATTCGGACCCGGGGCACAGATTCCCCTCCAGGGCTCCGGCGGTGGTACGGCGGCGACGAACGCGCTCGCCTCCGCCGCGTACCGGGACAGTCCCCTGGACACCATCAAGCAGGCCGACAACGACCTCTACAAGACCACGGTCAAGGAGGGGAAGTGGGGGCTCTTCAGCCCCGACCTCGGCGAGGCCTTCTCCCGCGCGGTCCAGGTCCGCATGCTCGGCGGTGCCCGCAAGGCCCTCATCCAGTCGTTCGGCGCCGAGCCTCAGCCCGTCGTCGAACACTGCCTGGCCGCCACGCACCTCCGGCGGCAGCGCGACATCAAGCTGACCATGGTCACGTTCTTCTGCGGCGTCCTCTTCCTGCCCGGCATGCTGCTCTGGCTCGGCGTCATCCAGATCCGCCGTCTCGTCGCCGGCTCCGACAACAAGCGCCACGGGGCCCTCGGCACCGCCCTCCTCTGGGGCGCCGGGATCATCGCCGCGCTCGTCCTGATCAAGCTGCCCTTCGACGGGTTCCTGCCGAACTACCTGCGCGCGATGGTCGTCGCCCCGGTGATCGGCTGGTACCTCGCGAGCCGGATCTGCATGAACGCCGCCGTCGACCTGCGTGAGCGCTGGGCCGGCCTGCTCGGCGGCGGCGGGATCGGCCCCTACGTCCCCAAGTCCGTCCCCCAGGACCCGGGCGAGAAGTCGGCGGAGGCGCTCCGGGTCAACCTGGAGAAGCTCTCCGCGGAGCAGCAGTCCAACATCGTCTTCTACGCCGGCAGCAAGGGGATCCTCGGTCTGGGCACCCGCTGGGGCAGCTGGTCGCTCGCCGAGGCGCTGGTCCCCCAGCCCGGCCGGGAGATGCACGCCTTCCGCGCCTGGGACGTCATCCGCAGGATCCACGACGAGCTGACGCTCCTGGAGCGCGGCGCCCTGAAGACCGGCTTCCCGAAGCCGACCGTCAAGCACTGGATCGTCTCCCCCGTCGGCGAGGGCGCCGACGAGGTCGCCCGTCCCGAGGGCGACAACATCGTCCACTTCCAGGTCAAGCCGCACGAGATACAGCGCATCTGCAACGACCAGCAGTTCGACGCGGGCAACCGGCACTACCTCGGCGTGCAGTTCACGCTCTGGGGCGGGAACCTGATCCTCACGATGATGGTCACCGTCACCTCGCTGCACGACACGCTCCGGATCGAGGTCACCGGCCACGCGCTCGGCCCCGTGCACGGCCTGTTCACGACGAAGCCGAAGGCGAAGACCAGGGAGGTCTCCAAGACCGTCCGCTTCTGGGAGACGAAGGAGATCCAGCAGCCGCTGCTCGGGACGAACGACATCGTCCGGCTCGCGGTCCGCGCCCCGCTCTCCTGGTACCCGCCGATACTGGACTACCTCGGCGGCAAGATGACCCTGCCCGAGCCGTTCGGCCTGCGGCACGTCTGGGCCGGGCCGCTGTGGAAGAACCGCTTCATGGCCGACGACGCCATCCGCATGGCGACGCCGGTGCTCCGCGCCGTCCACGCCGCGACCATCAAGGTCCTCGACGAGCACAACGTGGACACGGAGCGCTTCACCAACCGCTCGCTGTTCCTCAGCGCCGGCATCCAGGACCCCGGCCCGAAGAAGGCCGACGTCTACGACGCCTGACCCGGGTCCCGGAGGGGAGCCGTCGGATCAGATGGAGGCCGGCCAGGCGTCGGCCAGCATCTTCCGGGTGTCCGCGAGCAGCTGCGGGAGCACCTTGGTGTGGCCGACGACCGGCATGAAGTTGGTGTCCCCGCCCCAGCGCGGCACCACGTGCTGGTGCAGGTGGGCGGCGATCCCGGCGCCCGCGACGGCACCCTGGTTCATGCCGATGTTGAAGCCGTGCGCGCCGGACGCCGCCCGCAGCGCGACCATCGCGCGCTTCGTGAAGGCGGCCAGCTCGACGGTCTCCGCCTCGTCGAGGTCGGTGTAGTCGGCGACGTGGCGGTACGGGACCACCATCAGGTGGCCACCGTTGTACGGGTAGAGGTTGAGCACGGCGTACACGGCCTGGCCGCGTGCGATCACGAGACCGTCCTCGTCCGACTTCGACGGAATCGAGCAGAACGGACAGCCGTCCTCGGCGCCCGGCCCGGTCGGCTTGTTCTCCCCCTGGATGTACGCCATCCGGTGAGGCGTCCACAGGCGCTGGAACGCGTCCCGCGTCCCCACTCCGATCTGCTGCTCGGGCTCAGTCGTCATGCTGTGCAGCATATTGCTTCGCCCGTTCGGAACGTGTCGCCGGGGCAGAAGATCCATGCAGCGGCCATGCTGATCCGATGAGCGTCAGGCCACCGGATCCACCGCTGCGGGAGCGCTGGGACCGACGTATGGAGATCCCGCTCGCCGTGGCTTCCCTCGTCTTCCTGGCGGGCTACGCGGTCCGCATCCTCGCCGGCTCCCACCTTCCCAAGGCCTGGGTCGACCTCTGCCTCGCCGTCATCCTGGCCGCCTGGGCCGTCTTCGGCGTGGACTACGCGGTACGCCTCCGGCTCAGCGGCCAGGGTGTTCTGCGCTTCGTCCGCACCCACCTCCTCGACACCGTGGTCCTGGTCCTGCCGCTGCTGCGGCCGGTGCGCATGGTGAACCTCTACTACCGGCTCCAGGGCCGCCGCGACACACCCCGCTTCAGCCTCTACGCGCGGGTGATGGTCTACGCCGGTCTGAGCGCGTCCCTGCTGGGCTTCGCGGGGGCGCTCACCGTCTTCCGGTTCGAGCGGGACGCCCCCGGCGCCTCGATCCTCACCTTCGGCGACTCGGTCTGGTGGACCTGCGCGACGCTCGCGACGGTGGGGTACGGGGACGTGACGCCGGTGACCCCGATGGGCCGGCTCGTCGCGGTGGGCATGATGGCCTGCGGTCTGGCGCTCCTGGGCGCGGTGACGGGTTCGTTCTCGTCCTGGCTGATCCAGGTGTTCACCCGGGAGGACGAGCGGGAGGACGAGCAGAGGCCCCCGGGGGGTTCCCCGGGGGCCTGATCCCCGCTCACGCGGGGAACACGTCACACCTGGACGCGTCGCTCCACCACGTCGACGAGCTTGGCGATCGCCTCGTCACGCGGAATGCCGTTCTCCTGCGAGCCGTCGCGGTAGCGGAAGGAGACGGTGCCGGCCGCCATGTCGTCGTCGCCGACGATGATCATGAACGGCACCTTCTGGCGCTGCTGGTTGCGGATCTTCTTCTGCATCCGGTCCGACGAGGCGTCCACCTCGACCCGCAGGCCGTGCTTCTTCGCCTCGGCGGCGAAGTCCTGGAGGTAGTCGACGTGCGAGTCGCCGATCGGGATGCCGACGGCCTGCACCGGGGCCAGCCACGGCGGCATGGCACCCGCGTAGTGCTCCAGGAGCACCGCGAAGAAGCGCTCGATGGAACCGAAGAGCGCACGGTGGATCATGACCGGGCGCTGCTTGGTGCCGTCCGGCGCGGTGTACTCCAGGTTGAAGCGCTCCGGCAGGTTGAAGTCGAGCTGGACGGTCGACATCTGCCAGGTGCGGCCGATGGCGTCCCGCGCCTGCACCGAGATCTTCGGACCGTAGAACGCGGCGCCACCCGGGTCGGGGGTGAGCGGGAGGCCCTGCTTCTCGGCGACCTGCTGGAGGACGGCGGTGGCCTCCTCCCAGGCGTCGTCCGAGCCGACGAACTTGGTCTCGTCCTTGGTGGACAGCTCCAGGTAGAAGTCGGTCAGACCGTAGTCGCGGAGCAGGTTGAGGACGAAGGTGAGGGTCTTGTCCAGCTCCTCCGCCATCTGCTCGCGGGTGCAGTAGATGTGCGCGTCGTCCTGGGTGAAGCCGCGGGCCCGGGTCAGGCCGTGGACGACGCCGGACTTCTCGTACCGGTACACGGTGCCGAACTCGAAGAACCGCAGGGGCAGCTCGCGGTAGGAGCGCCCGCGGGCGTCGAAGATCAGGTTGTGCATCGGGCAGTTCATGGGCTTGAGGTAGTAGTCGGTACCACCGTCGAGCTGCATGGGGGGGTACATGCCCTCCGCGTACCAGTCCAGGTGGCCGCTCTTCTCGAAGAGGGCGCCCTTGGTGGCGTGCGGCGAGTAGACGAACTCGTAGCCCTCCTCCTCGTGCCGCTTGCGCGAGTAGTCCTCCATGACCCGGCGGATGATGCCGCCCTTGGGGTGGAAGACGGCGAGGCCGGAGCCGATCTCGTCCGGGATGGAGAAGAGGTCGAGCTCGTTGCCGAGCTTGCGGTGGTCGCGCTTCTCGGCCTCGGCCAGGAAGTCGAGGTGGGCCTTCAGCTCGTCCTTCGACGGCCAGGCGGTGCCGTAGATGCGCTGGAGCATCGGGTTCTTCTCGCTGCCGCGCCAGTAGGCGGCCGCGTTGCGCATCAGCTTGAACGCCGGGATGTTCCGGGTGGTGGGCAGGTGCGGACCGCGGCAGAGGTCCTTCCAGCACAGGTCGCCGGTCTTGGCGTCGAGGTTGTCGTAGATGGTCAGCTCGCCGCCGCCCACCTCGACGTTCGCGCCGTCGTCGGTCGACGCGGAGCCCTTGATGCCGATGAGCTCCAGCTTGTACGGCTCGTCGGCGAGCTCCTCGCGGGCGGCCTCGTCGGTCACCACGCGGCGGGCGAAGCGCTGGCCGCGCTTCTGGATCTCCTGCATCTTCTTCTCGATGACCTTGAGGTCCTCGGGAGTGAAGGGCTTCTCGACGTCGAAGTCGTAGTAGAAGCCGTCCCGGACCGGCGGGCCGATGCCCAGCTTGGCCTCGGGGAAGAGCTCCTGCACGGCCTGGGCCATGACGTGCGCGGTCGAGTGGCGGAGGATGTCGAGACCGTCCGGGGAGGAGATCTCGACGCCCTCGACGACGTCGCCGTCGGCGAGCTCGTACGACAGGTCCTTCAGTTCGCCGGCCACGCGGGCGGCGATGACGGTGCGGTCGTCGGCGAAGAGGGCACCGGCGGTGGTGCCCGCGCTCACCGCCCTCTCCTCTGCCTCCGAGGCGGACTGGACGGTCACACGGACTTCAGACACTGGTGTTCTTCTTCCTTTGGGGCGCGGGCAGACACGAGGTGCCGGCGCCGGCGGTGCGCAACAGAGACGAGGTGCCGCGCACCGCTGATGTTACCGAGCCGTCCGTGCCCTCCGCGAAACGGTTTCCCCCGGCCGCGCGCTCCGGCCCCTCGTTTCCCGGCCCCGCTCACTCCTCGTCCGGCCCGCACGCCTCCTCGAAGAAGTCGAGGTTCTCGTGGAGGGACTTCATCAGCCGGTCGCGTTCCGTCTCGTCGACCTGGACGGGGACGACCCCGGAGGCGTCGGTGAGGCGCCGGAAGCCGCCCCGGCTCTCCAGGCGGCCGACGACCCGGATGGGGAGGCCGACGAGGTGGGCGTGGCCGGCGGTGCGGTACGCCTCCTCGTCGAGGGCGACGCGGACGTGCGGGACCTCCGCGCCGGCGAGGACCCGGAGGCGTACGGTGCCCTCGCCGCGCGGCCCGGAGCGGCGCATGCGGACGACGGCGCCGGTGAGCCGGACGGGTACGGACGGTTCGTCGGTCAGGTAGCGGGCGCTCGCCTCGCGCAGGGCGGGCAGGTCGCCGGGCGAGAACTCGACGGGTTCGGGCCGGGCCGCGCACCCGTCGGGGGCCCCGGCCGCCGGCGCCCAGGCCAGGGCGACCCGGGCGCCCTCGGTGCCCCGGACGAGGGTGACGAGGGCCTCGGTGAGCTCGCGGCTGACGCCCGCCGCGACGGCGGCGTCGAAGGCCTCCATCCCGCCGGTCGCCCGCTGGTAGTCCGTGGCCTCGCGGGCCGCGTGGAGCGCGTGGTAGAGCCGTACGGCGATCGGGCGGCCCGGTTCGACCGGCAGGAAGGCGGTGAGCCCGCGCCCGCCGGGTGCCGCGCCGACGACGACGGTCTCCAGGGAGGCCTGGGCGGCGCGCCGGTGCCGGGCGCCGTAGTAGCCGGCCCGTCCGCGCGCGGCCAGGGCGCCGGCGAGGAGGAGCTGGCGGGCGGCGGACCTGAGCTGTTCCTGTACGGGCCAGGGCACGGTCCCGGCCGGTCCCGGGGGCACGTCGCGCCACCAGCGGATCTCGTCGCTGGGTACGGACAGGCCGGTGAGGACCTCGCGGGCGGAGGGCGTGGCGCTGCGGGCGAGGGCGGTGAGCGCCTCGCCGAGCAGGTCCTCGCAGTCGGGGAAGGCCCGGCTCTCGGGGACGAGGAGGCTCGTACCGCCGTGGGCCTCGCTGCCGGGCGGGGTCCAGCGGCTGTAGCGGCCGGCGGCTCCGCCGCGACGCCGCCAGCCGTGCCGGGCGAGCAGGGCGCCGAGGACGCGCGGGTCGACCCGGCCGGGGTCGGGCGCGCCGTGGACGTCGGCCCAGGGCCCGGCGGGCGGGGCGGGGATCCCGGTCCAGGGGCCGGGGGTCTCGCCGGGCGCCGGGTGGGGGCGGTAGGGCGGGGGAACGGGGACGGGGCCGCGCCCGGCCCCGTCCCCCTCCCCGAACCCCGGTTCGTCGATCGGCCGGTGCATCAAGGTCTCCCTCCCACGCCGACCCGGGTCATGATCTCGCAGAGCGCCCGGTCGTCGAAGATCCGCGTCGTCGGGACGCGCACGGTGGTCCGGCGCCGTCCCGTGACCGGGTGTCCGGCCAGGTTGGTCCAGTAGCAGCAGTGCCGCAGGTCGAGCCGGTCGTGACTCGCCCTCAGCCAGTCCTCCTGGGACCTCGGGACGAGCATCACGACCAGGATCTTGTGCACGGACACGGGGGTCCGGGCGAGTTTCACCAGGTGGTCGTTGTCGAGGGTGAAGGAGAACGCGCTCCCCGGCGGGCGGGGAGGTATCTGGTAGGTGCACTTGAGCTGCACCTTGATGGTGACTTCGTCGTCGACGGTGTGTCCGGGCGAGCCGTGGCTCACGTGCCAGTCGATGCCGTTGTCCGGAAAGGGCTGGGACAGCGAGCAGCCGGCCGCGGCGGCGACGGCGTGCAGGTATCCCACCTGGAGGGTCTCCATGCATGCGGTGGTGGCGAGTGAGCCGCGCGTCGGTGCCAGCCGCTGGGGCGGCAGCCCTCCCGACTCGGGCTGGGCGAGCGCCATGTCGTTTTTCCTTCCCCGTCCCCTCTGTTGTGACCGGTCCGCGTACGGCGCAAACAGTGCGGGTATCACCGCTTTGGGGCAGGGGGTTGGCCATCTGCCGCACGTGTGCGAGGAGTTCGGGGATGACGACGCACTGGTACGAGGGGCCCCTGGCCGCTTTCGACACGGAGACCACGGGAGTTGACGTCGAGGGGGACCGGATCGTCTCGGCCGCCCTGGTCGTGCAGGACGCCGCCGGGGCGCGGCCGCGGGTGACGCGCTGGCTGGTCAATCCGGGCATACCCGTGCCCGCGGAGGCCACGGCGGTGCACGGCCTGACGGACGATCACCTCCAGCGCAACGGCCGGTGGCCGGCTCCGGTGATGGAGGAGCTGGCGCGCGCGCTGGCCGAACAGACCACGGCGGGACGTCCGCTGGTGGTGATGAACGCGCCGTTCGATCTGACGATCCTGGACCGCGAGTTGCGGCGGCACCGGGCGTCCTCGCTCGGCACGTATCTGGAGGCCACGCCGCTGTGCGTGCTCGATCCGCGGGTCCTCGACAAGCACCTGGACCGGTACCGGAAGGGCCGCCGGACGCTGACGGACCTGTGCGCGCACTACGAGGTGGAGCTGGCGGGGGCGCACGACGCGGCGGCGGACGCGACGGCGGCGCTGGACGTCGTACGGGCGGTGGCGCGCCGGTTCTCGTCGCGGCTGGAGCGGCTGACGCCGTCGGAGCTGCACACGCTCCAGGCGGTGTGGCACGCGGCGCAGGCCCGGGGGCTCCAGGCGTGGTTCAGTCGGCAGGGGACGCCGGAGACGGTGGATCCGGCGTGGCCGCTGCGGCCGGAACTGCGTACGGCGGCCTGACACATGACAGAGGCCGGTCCGTCTTTCGACGGACCGGCCTCTCCCGGTGGGCGATACTGGGATCGAACCAGTGACCCCTTCGGTGTGAACGAAGTGCTCTCCCGCTGAGCTAATCGCCCGGGAACGGGTTGAACCATACAGGCCTTCGCGCCCTGGGTTCAAACCGGCCCGCCCGCCGCCCGATCGCCGCCGCTCGTCGAGGCCCTCCGTGCGACTCCCCTCATCTCGGCCGCGAGCCCCCGCCGCCCGCCGCGCATCATCAGGGCGTGGTTGGCCCGGAAGACGGGCCGTCCGGGGAAGGCGAGGAGTCGCAGGAGCCGGGCGCGCACCTCGACCTCCTGCTCGTACTCGACGCGGGCGCCGGCGCCCTCCGCCGTGATCGTCCAGCGGGCCCAGCCCTCCAGGTCGCCGCCGAGGCCGATCTCCAGGACCCGGGCCGCCGGGTCGCGGCGCAGTGCGCGGACGGTGACGACGAGGTCGTACGGGAGGACGGAGCGGAACCGGGCGGTGCCGGTGGCGTCGTCGAGCGGGACGACCTCGCGGACCTGGGGCCACCAGCGGGGGTAGTCCTCGGCGCGTTCGAGTGCGGCGTACACGGCGTCGGGCGGGGCGGGCAGCCGCCAGACGCTGCGGAAGCGGTAACGGCACCAGTCCATGCCCCCAGTGTGGGGGGTACTCAGGCGCGGATATGAGTACGTGGACGCATTCCCGCGCCGTGTGGCCGGGGCCACACTCCGGGTATGGACACTTCCCTGCCGCCCGCGGACGAGCTGGTGCTCGTCGACCGCGAGCTGGCCCAACTCGACGCGCGCCGGTCCCAGTTGCTGGCCAGGCGGGCCTGGCTGATCCGGGCGCTGTACCAGCCGGCCGCCGCCGTGGCTCCGTCGTGGCCCCCGCGCCCGCCGGTGGCGGACTCGACGCCGCGGAGCGCGCAGAACGTGCTGCTGACGCTCGGCGGGACGCTGCTGACGATCGCGGCGGTCGCCTTCACGCTGGTCAGCTGGGGCTCGATGGGACTCGGCGCCCGCGCGGCGGTGCTGCTCGTGGTGACCTCGGCGGCGCTCGCGGCGCCGGTGGTGCTGCTGCGCAGGGGTCTGGTGTCGACGGCCGAGTCGGTGGCGGCGCTCGGTCTGGTCCTGATGGTGCTCGACGCGTACGCGCTGCACCGGGTGGCGCTGCCGGAGACGGACGGCCTGGGGTACACGGCGGTGGCCGCCGCCGTCCTGGCGGGCGCGTGGACGGCGTACGGCTCGGCGCTGTCGCGGCTGCGGATCCCGCTGCCGGTGGCCGTGGTGGCGGCCCAGCTGCCGCTGCCGCTGGGTGTGCTCGCGGCCGGCGGCGGCCCGACGGTGTTCGCCTGGGCCGCTCTCGTGACGGCGGCGGCGGACGCGGCGGCGGACCTGTGGGCCCGGCCGGCCGCGGTCCGGATCACCGCCGCCACGGGGGCGACCGCGCTCGGCGGCTGGTCGCTGCTGACCGGCGGCTGGCTCTCGCTCACCTCCCCCTGGACGGGCGCGCCGCTGCTCCTCGCGGCTGCCGCGCTCACCCTGTACGTCGCCCGGCGCACGCCCGCGCTCGCGGGCCCGGCCGCCGCCGTCGCCGGCCTGGCCGTGGTCGCGGCCTTCGGCGGCCTCCTCCGCGCGGCCGTCCCGGCCGACTGGGAGGTCCCGGGCTACGTCCTGTGCGGTCTGGCCCTCACGGCGGTCCTGCGCCTGCCCTCGTCCGCTCCGGCGACGCCGGAGGCGGCCGACGCCCCGGCCCAGTCCTCGCCCTCCGGGGCGTGGCCGCTGCCGCGCGCCCAGCGGGCGGGTCTGGCCGCCGCGGGTGCCGGGGTCGCGGCGCTCGGGGTCGTGTGGGCGCTGCCGCCGGCGGTGGCGGGGCTGCTCGGGCCGGTGGCCCGCACGACGGACGTCTGGTCGGGCGAGCACGCCGAGCGGGCGCTGACGTCGTACCCGGCGACCGCCGTCCTGGTCCTCGTCGTGGCCGTCGCCGTTCTCGCGGCGGTCCCCCGGCTCTGGGCCCGCTGCGGCGCCCTCGCGCTCGCCTGGTCGCTCCTGACCGCCCTGCCGGTCTCCCTGGACCTGCCCTACCCGGTGACGCTCGCCCTCCAGCTCCTCACCGCGGCGGCGGCGCTGTGGACGGCCGTCCGCCCGGGTCCGCTGACCCGCGGCCTGCGGCGCCCGGAGGCCCCCGCGACCACTACCGCCCCTGCCGGGTCGGCCGACACGGCCGCGGAGCCGCCGGCGCGGGCCACCGGCGGTCCGGCGGCCCCGGTCGACGGCCCCGGGGCTCCCTGGGGCCCCTGGACGCCCTCCTCGACCCGCCTGGCGGCGGCCGTCGTCGACGCCCGTACCGCGCTCGGCTGGATCGCGTACGCCGGCGGGCTCGCGTCCGCGGTGAGCGCGGTCGGACTCGCGCTGGACGTGCGAGGGGCGACGTTCGCCGCCCTCGGGGTGCTGCTCGCGCTCTTCACGGGGGTCGCGGTGCTCGGCGCCGACGCGCGCCGCCTGGTCTCCGCCTGCGCGG
Organism: Streptomyces sp. LMG1-1-1.1; assembly: GCF_040815545.1. Classification (NCBI taxonomy): domain Bacteria; kingdom Bacillati; phylum Actinomycetota; class Actinomycetes; order Kitasatosporales; family Streptomycetaceae; genus Streptomyces; species Streptomyces sp. LMG1-1-1.1. The sequence goes on from NZ_JBFPNH010000002.1 coordinate 49,836, forward strand.
CGGTGCTCACGGCGACGGGGCTGGTGTTCGCGGTCGCGGCGGCCGGCGGGTTCGAGGACCACTGGACGGCGCTCGGATTGCTGCTCGTCCCGGCGGCGACGGCCGCGGTCGGCTCCAGGGCGCCGCGCCCGGTGGCCCTGACGGTGGAGATCACGGGCGCGGGCGTGGGGCTGCTCGCCCTGGGGATCGCCGCGTCCCGGCCGGCGTTCCTTGCGCTCGCCCTGGCGCTCGGCGGGGTGATCGCGGCGGCGACGGCGGTACGGCCGGAGCGGCGGCGGTTCGCCTCGTGGACGGCGGCGGCGCTGTTCCTGCTGGCCACCTGGGTGCGCCTGGCCGTGTGGGACGTGACGACCCCCGAGGCGTACACGCTCCCGGTGACGGTGCCGGCCCTGGTCGTCGGGTTCCTGCGGCGGCGCCGGGACGCGGAGGCCTCGTCCTGGACGGCGTACGGCCCGGGTCTCGCGGCGACGCTGCTGCCGAGCCTCGTGGCGGCGTGGACGGACCCGGAGTGGACCCGCCCGCTGGTCCTGGGGATCGCGGCGCTCGTGGTGACGCTCCTCGGCGCGCGGTTCCGGCTCCAGGCGCTGCTCGTGCTCGGCGGTGCGGTGCTGGCCCTGGACGGGCTGCACGAGCTGGCGCCGTACGTGGTGCAGGCGGTGGGCGCGCTGCCGCGCTGGCTGCCGCCGGCCCTCGCCGGGCTGCTGCTGCTCGGGGTGGGTGCCACGTACGAGCAGCGGCTGCGGGACGCCCGGAGGCTGCGGGAGCGGCTCGCCCGGATGCGGTGAGGAACGACGAAGGCCCGGAGACGGTGTTCCGTCTCCGGGCCTTCGTGCCGGGTGGTGGGCGATACTGGGATCGAACCAGTGACCCCTTCGGTGTGAACGAAGTGCTCTCCCGCTGAGCTAATCGCCCGGGCACACCCAGAACATTACCCCATGTCAGCGGGGCTCCCGAACCACCGCGAGATCACTGATCGATCTTCCACGGCATGACGAAGCCGAACTTCCAGAGATAGACGCCGAGCAGGGCGGCGATGATCACCAGGCCGATGGTGGTGAGGATGATGTTCCTGCGACGGACCTTGGGATCGAGGGCCCGCTGGGCGGCCTCGGTGACCTTCCGCTTGGTCCAGCGGAGCACCAGCTGCGCCCAGACGAACTCGGTCGCCCAGATCGCCATGCCGCCGAAGATGACCAGCCAGCCGGGGCCGGGGAGCGGCAGCATCACCACGCCGGCGCCGACCACGGCGAGTCCCACGATGAAGACGCCGACCTGCCAGCTCACATGCAGGCCCCGCCGCGACTTGATGAACTCCGGGGCGCGCGATCCCAGTTCGGCCTCCTGGCCGTCTCCGGACTCCTCGGCGCGCTCGTCACTCTCCGCATTCATGCACTCCAACCTACCGGACCGGAGAGCGCCACCGGAATGGCGGTATTACCCAAAGTTACACGCGTCCATACGAGCTACCTGAACGATCACAAAACCGACAGAGGGGTTTACAACGCCACCGGAGGTGGCATGTCGATTTCGCCGACGTGCGAATCCCCGAGCGCACACTGAGCGAAAGGCCCTGGCGCTTATGAACACCACGGTCAGCTGCGAGCTGCACCTGCGCCTCGTTGTGTCGAGCGAGTCCTCACTGCCTGTACCCGCGGGCCTGCGGTATGACACGGCCGATCCCTATGCCGTGCACGCCACCTTCCACACCGGAGCCGAGGAGACGGTCGAGTGGGTCTTCGCCCGCGACCTTCTCGCCGAGGGGCTGCACCGGCCCACCGGCACAGGCGACGTCCGTGTCTGGCCATCCCGTAGTCACGGCCAGGGAGTCGTCTGCATCGCGCTGAGCTCACCCGAGGGAGAAGCCCTGCTCGAGGCCCCGGCGCGGGCCCTGGAGTCGTTCCTCAAGCGGACCGACGCCGCCGTGCCACCGGGCACCGAGCACCGGCACTTCGACCTCGATACGGAGCTCTCCCACATCCTGGCCGACAGCTGAGCCAGGCCGACAGCCGCACGGCGCCGTCCGACTCGGGGCGACGGCGCCGCGCGGACAGTCACATAGGCACGACATCCGGCGCTCCCACCGTGCAGCCGGCACGGTGGCGGGCGCCGCTGTCATTTTCCGGGTCGCGCTAAAGTCAGCGCCATTCCGCGGGCGCCCGCCCGCGGCCGGCCAGGGAGCGAATCGTGCTGATCCCCCACGACACCCGGATCGCCCTCGACACCGTCGTCGATCTGATGAACACCGCGCCGCAGGGCGACCGCGACGACGAGCTCGCGGACATCCCGGGACTGCACGCCTTCGTGCGGGCACACAAGATCAGCGGCGTGGGCGACCTCGGCCCCGACGACCTGCGGGCCGTGCGGGACGTGCGCGAGAAGTTCGCGGCGGTCTTCTCCGCCCCCGAGGCCCGGATCGCGGCCCCCCTGATCAACCAGCTGGTGGCCGGCGCGGGTACCACCCCGCAGCTCACCGACCACGACGGCTACGACTGGCACGTGCACTACTTCGCGCCGGGCGCCTCGGTGGCCGACCACCTCGCGGCCGACTGCGGCATGGCCCTCGCCTTCATCGTCGTGGGCGGCGAGCAGGAGCGACTGCGGCGCTGCGAGGCGCCGGACTGCGGCCGGGCCTTCGTCGACCTCTCCCGCAACCGCTCGCGCCGCTACTGCGACAGCCGCACCTGCGGCAACCGACTGCACGTGGCCGCGTACCGGGCGCGCCGCAAGGAAGCGGCCGGCTGACCCCCGACGCGGCGCGGCCGGTCACAGCACGAAGAGATCGTGCAGGGCCGCCGTCAGCAGCAGACAGCCGATCACCGCCAGGAAGATCATCAGCGGTGGCTGGGAGAGCGCGAACAGGCAGCCGCGCGGCTCTTCGGCAGGGGCATCGGGGGTGGCGGGCAGGGGTTCCCGCGAAGTTTCCAGCATCTCGGGGGGATGATCGCGCACTGCGGGGCCCCGAAATCCCGCAACACGCCCCACGGAAGGGGCCGTTCACCCCTTCCCGTGGATCACGGGAACGGGAACCGCCAGAAGCGATCAGATTCCGTGCTTCTTCAGAATCGCCTCGATGTCGCTGAAGTCCTCACCGGACGCCTGTCCGGCCTGCGGCTTCGCCGCGGTCACCCCGCGCGAGGGCGCCGAGGCGGCCGGCGCGACGGCCTTCGGCTCCGCTCCCCCGGTCGTCTCCTTGCGGCCGCCCCGGCGCCGCTCCACCGCCCTGGTCGACAGGAAGAGCAGGAAGGCGAGGCCCAGCACGCCGAATCCGGCCCACGCCACCGGGCTGAACGCCGTGTCCACGATCCAGTCGACGGCGCCCGTCATCACCAGGCCGAGCGGCACCAGCGAGTAGGCCGCGATCCGCGCCGCCGACAGGAACCGCTTCCGGTAGGCCGCCACCGCGGCGATACCCAGGCCCGCCGCGGACACCGCGGAGCAAATGGTCTCGGCGAGCATGCGATCCTCCAGGTCCCGGGTGATACGTCCCTTCCATCCTGCACCGGAGAGACCGTCGCGGGCCACGCCCCGGGGCCCGTCTCAGGGAGATCTCCGGGTCGCCCCGGCCGGATCTCCTCCCCAGGTCCCGGTGAGGGAGACTGCTGTCATGAGTGACTCCACCACCGCATCCGCCTCCCCCGTCGTCCTGGAGGCCTGGTTCGACCTCCAGTGCCCCGACTGCTTCACCGCCCTCGACGACGTCCGCGCGCTCCGCGAGCAGTACGGCGACCGGCTCGACGTACAGCTGCGCCACTTCCCGCTGGAGAAGCACAAGCACGCCTACGCCGCCGCGCAGGCCGCCGAGGAGGCGGTCGAGCAGGGCAAGGGCTGGCCGTACGTGGAGGCGCTGCTCGCCAGGACCGCGGAGCTCGGCGACCGCGGCGAGCCGGTCCTGCTCGACGTGGCGAAGGAACTCGGCCTGGACGCCGAGGAGTTCGACACCGCACTGATCGACGGCCGCCACCTGCTCACCGTCGACGCGGACGAGGCCGAGGGCAAGGCGATCAAGGTCACCGGCACGCCGACGTACGTCATCGACGGCGAGCGCCTGGACGGCGGGAAGAGCCAGGAGGGCCTGCGGGAGCGGATCGCGGAGATCGCCGACCGCCTCCTGAACGACTGAGCGGCCGAGAGGCCGGGCAGGCGGTCGGCCTGCGGGACGGGATCGCGGGCATCGCGGACCGCCTCCTGAACGACTGAGCGGCCGATCCCCCGAGCGGCCGGACGGGGTGGTCCCTAGCGCAGCTCCTTGGCGCTGTTGACGAGCGTCGTGCGGTAGCCGAGGGACTCGTACAGGCGGATCGCCGGGGTGTTGCCCGCGAAGACGTGCAGTCCGAGGCGGGTGTCCCCGGCCTCCCGCGCGACGCGCTCGGCGAGCAGCATGAGCGCCCGGCCGTAGCCGAGGCCGCGGTGGCCCTCGTCGACCTCGATGTCGTACACGAAGGCCGCCCACGCCCCCGGTTCGAGCTCGATGCGGCCGGTCCACAGGAAGCCGGCGGGCAGCCCGTCCCGGACGACGACGTGGATCGCGACGCCGGGGGTGGCCAGGCCTTCGGGGAGGTACCTGCGGTGGCTGTCCTCGGCCTTGGTGCGGGCCTGCTCCTCGGGGACGCCCCGCTCGATCCAGCTCTGCGCGAAGCCCTCCTTGGCCCGCGCCTCCCACTCGGCGTACTCACCGTCGTTCATCGGCCGGACCTCGACGCCCTCCGGCAGGGCCGGCGGCTCGACGGCCAGTTCCTTGACCATGTTGCGGCTGCGTTCGGTGTAGCCGAGCGAGCGGGCCATCCGCAGCGCCGCCTCGGCGTCGGCGGGCACCGAAACCTGCACCTCGACGCAGCCCCAGCCCCGCAGCACCTCCTCGGAGGCGAGCGCGGCGACCGTGCCCCGGCCGCGCCGCCGGTCCGGCTCGTCGACCCGGATCTCGTCGATCACGCCGGAGGCCGCCCCGAAACGGGGGTCGGTCGAGAGGCGGACGGAGCCGACGCGGCGGCTGTTCACACACACGTCGTAGACACGGGAACGGCCGCCGTCGGGCGTCTGCTGAAGCGGCTCGGCCGGCCGCAGGGTGGTGGTCATCAGAGGAGTTCTACCCACCCCGGGGGCCGTCCGTCATCCGGATTTCGCGGGCTCCTCCACGATGCCGGACGCCCGGACGCCCCGGACACGCGGGCGGTGGGCACGTGGGCACGTGGCCACGGTCTCCGACTTACGGGCATGCGGGCCTACTGGCTCATGCGAGCCGCGGGTCCCGGTCGCGGGCCGCGCGCTCGTCGAAGATCCGCATCGCCTTGGCCGTGACCGGGCCGGGCGCGGGCGCGGACTCCCGGTCGTCGACGCGGTGGACGCCCTGGATGTCACGGAGGGTCGAGGTCAGGAAGACCTCGTCGGCGCTCGCCAGGACGTCCAGCGGCAGATCGGCCTCCTCGGCGCCGGTCCACTCCACGGCGAGGGCGCGGGTGATGCCGGCGAGGCAGCCGGAGGAGACCGGCGGGGTGAGGATCCGGCCGTCGACCACGACGAAGACGTTGGAGCCGGTGCCCTCGCACAGCTGCCCCACGGTGTTGGCGAAGAGCGCCTCGGAGGCCCCCTGCTCGCGCGCCCTGGCGAGGGCGACGACGTTCTCGGCGTACGAGGTGGTCTTGAGCCCGGTCAGCGCGCCGCGCTCGTTGCGCGTCCAGGGCACGGTGATCACCGCGGTGGAGTCGGGGCGGCGGCCGGTCTCGCCGAGGGCGACGACGAGGCTCGCGCCGGAGTCGCCGCGCTCCGAGCCGAGCGGGGAGAGCCCGCCGGTGTACGTGATGCGGAGCCGGCCGAGTTCCACCGGGTTGGCTTCGAGTACGGCGGCGACGGCCCCGCGGACCTCGTCGAGGTCCGGGTCGGGCAGGCCGAGACCGCGGGCCGAGCGGGTCAGGCGCTCCAGGTGGAGCGTGAGAGCAAACGTTTCCCCACGCTCGGTCTTGACCGTCTCGAAGATGCCGTCGCCGACGGTCAGCCCGTGGTCGAGGACGGAGACCCGGGCGGCCTCCTCGTCGTACAGCCCGCCGTTGACCCACAGTTTCATCGAGAGATGGCCTTTCCACTCGCCTCACGGGCGCCCGACTCGTCGCCGCCCGACGCTATCGCGACCAGCCGTGACGCCTTCAGCTCGGTCTCCTCCCACTCGCGCTCCGGGTCGGAACCCCAGGTGATCCCGGCGCCGGTGCCGAAGCGGAGGACGCCCTCGGGACGGTCGATCCAGAAGGTGCGTATGCCGACGGCCAGCTCCGCGGTGCCCGCGTCGGCGTCGACCCAGCCGATCCCTCCGCAGTACGGGCCCCGGGGCGCGGTCTCCAGCGCCTCGATGATCCGCAGCGCGCTGGACTTGGGCGCCCCGGTGACGGAGCCGGGCGGGAAGGTCGCGCCGAGCAGCTCGGGCCAGCCGGCGTCCTCGCGCAGAATGCCGGTGACGGTGGAGACGAGGTGGACAAGGCCGGGGTGCTCCTCGAGTGCGCAGAGCGCGGGGACGGCGACGGAGCCGGTCTCGCTGACGCGTCCCAGGTCGTTGCGGACCAGGTCGACGATCATCACGTTCTCCGCGTGGTCCTTGGGGAGCAGGTCGGCCGCGGTGCGGCCGGTTCCCTTGATGGGGCCGGAGGAGATCAGGGCCCCCTCCCTGCGGAGGTAGAGCTCGGGGGACGCGGTCGCGATCTCCACGCCGTGGGCCGGCAGACGGATCGTTCCGGCGTAGGGGGCGGGGTTGCCGCGGGCGAGCAGCGCGGTGAGGGCGTCCACGTCGGCGGCGGCCGGGTCCGGCAGCGGCGCGGTCAGCACCCGGCAGAGGTTCGCCTGGTAGACCTCGCCGCGCGCGATGTGCTCGCGCACCCGCCGCACGCCCGCGATGTACGCGGCGCGGTCGAGGGAGGACGTCCAGTCACCGGTGGCGGGACCGCGCCAGGCGCCGGGGACGGGCGCGGGCACCGGGTCGGGCCGCACGTCTCCGAAGCGGGCGCACGTGAGGCGCCCTTCGAAGTCCGCGCAGACGGCCCAGAAGCCGGCGGAGTCCAGGGCCTCGGGGTCGTGGGTGACGTCCCGGAGATCGGTCGCGACGAGGCCGCCGAAGCGGGCCAGAGGAGCAAGGTCGTGCACGCATCGAGTCTAGGTCCGCCGGCGGCGGACCATCGGGGGCGCACTTCTCGGGGCTGCCCGCCACCCGGGGAACACGGCGAGTGAACGCCACACGAACCCTCCGGGCTGCCCGGCCGGGCGCCCCGGTCGCTCCGCAGGTCAGCACGCTGCGGAAACGCGTTTTTGTGCTGGCCCAGGAATCCGCTAGAGTTCAACACGTCGCCGGGACGCGCAAGCGGAACGGAAACGACAAGCGGACGTGGCTCAGTTGGTAGAGCATCACCTTGCCAAGGTGAGGGTCGCGAGTTCGAATCTCGTCGTCCGCTCGATGTGGGGGATCTTCCCGAACCCCTGTATTCACTCCTGGTGGAGTGGCCGAGAGGCGAGGCAACGGCCTGCAAAGCCGTCTACACGGGTTCAAATCCCGTCTCCACCTCCAAGGACGATTAGCTCAGCGGGAGAGCGCTTCCCTGACACGGAAGAGGTCACTGGTTCAATCCCAGTATCGTCCACTGGACCTTCGGGTCCTGGGTCTTCGGATCCCCCGCGCGATTAGCTCAGCGGGAGAGCGCTTCCCTGACACGGAAGAGGTCACTGGTTCAATCCCAGTATCGCGCACACAGTTCCCGCACCTTCGGGTGCGTCCCGCGCGATTAGCTCAGCGGGAGAGCGCTTCCCTGACACGGAAGAGGTCACTGGTTCAATCCCAGTATCGCGCACACAGTTCCCGCGCCCTCGGGTGCGTCCCGCGCGATTAGCTCAGCGGGAGAGCGCTTCCCTGACACGGAAGAGGTCACTGGTTCAATCCCAGTATCGCGCACCATTCGAAGAAGCCCCCGGCCGCAGCTCGCGGTCGGGGGCTTCTTCGTCTCGCCCGGCAGGCGTGAGCGGCGGTCGGCACCCGTGGGTGCCGACCGGTTCCGCCCGGGAGCGGGTCAGGAGGAGAAGAGCATCCGCCCGAAGCCGCGCTGACGGTAGTGACCGCCGCCGTGGTGGCCGCCGTGGTGCTGCGGGGCGCCCCAGGCGGGGGCCGCGGGTGCGGGCTGCGCCGGGTAGGCCGGCGGGGCGGGCGGGGCCTGCTGGGCCCACTGGGACTCCAGGCGGGTCAGGGCCTCCAGCTCGCCGAAGTCCAGGAATATGCCCCGGCAGCCGCTGCACTGCTCGATCTGGACGCCGTTGCGGTTGTACGTGTGCATGGCCGCATGACACTTGGGACACTGCATGCTCGGCTCAACTCCCTGACATTGCCGTTCGAATGGTGGCCTCACCTTACGTGGACGCCGGATCGGCCGATACGGTTCGATGTCCCGCGATACGCGCACACGTGTCGACCATCACGGCCTCGACCTCGTCGAGTTCACGACCCCCGGCCGTCGCCTTCGCCACGGCGAGCGCGGCCGTCTGCACCGTCAGAGCCCGGGCCGGCACGTCGAGTCGCACCCACGGGTCCGCCCCGACCGCGGGACCTCCCGCCTCCTGGTACGCGCCGAGGAAGCGGGACCAGACCTCCGGCGGCAGGATGCCCGCGGCGAACCACGCGGCGGGCCGGGCCAGATCCCATGCGGGGTCGCCGAGCCCGGCGTCGTCGATGTCGATCAGCCGCCACCGCCCCGGCGTCCGCCCCTCCTCGGACCCGCTGTCGCGGACCAGTTGACCCAGGTGGAAGTCACCGTGGCAGAGCCGCAGTGGAGCCGGTCCGGCGCCGTCGCGATCGGGCGCGCCCTCGCGGTCACGGCCGGGAAGCGTCCGCCAGGCGGCGAGGACGGTGGCGGTCGCCGGGTGGCCGGGCGCCGCCCGGACCATCCGGTCCACCGCGAGTCCCACCTTCACCCGGGCCCGCATCTCCGGCAGGCCCGACGCCGATCCGTGCGGCGGCGGTGTCCGGTGGAGGACGGCGAGGAGCCGGGCCGCCTCCTCCCAGGGCGCGGCGTCCGGGTCCGCGGGGTCGACGGGAGACCCGTACGGCCAGACCGTGACGGGCCGGCCCCCGAACCGGTCCGACGCCTCGGGCCCGAGGCCCGGGAGCGGCGGCAGGAAGACGGCGGCGACGTCCGGGTGTCCGGCGAGCGCGAGCCGGGCCCGGTGCGCCTCCGGATCGGTGTCGGGGGCGTGCGCCTTGACCACGAGCCGCCCGTGCCGCACGACGGTCCCGTCCTCCCGGTCGGCGAGCACCCCGACGGCTTCGCCCGGGCACCGGCAGGACGCACCCGCCTCGTGGGCGGCGTCCCGCGCGACGGCGGCGAGCCGGTCGAGCGGGATCCGCGGGCCGGGCAGGGTCGGTAGGGGCGGGTTCGGGGCGACGGAGTCCACGCGGGGAGCGTACGGGGTGGGTGCGGGACGGCACTCGCCCGGCACCGGGAAAGCGCGAGGGCCGGTCAGCTCCCCAGCTGACCGGCCCCACGCTGCCGTCCGCCGCACCCCCGTCCCCACGGGGTTGATGGCCGGATGTCCCGACCCGGGCCGCTCTCCCGGGTCCGGGGCGCCGCTCAGCGCCCCAGCATCACGCCCACGGACGACGCCTGTGTGACCACTGCGTCCCAGCCGCCGAAGACGACTACGAGCAGGGCCGCGAGAGGGAGGACCATGGCGGTGGCCACGAGGGGGTGGCGCTGGCCCGAAGGCCGGGTGCTCGTCCGCGGTGCCGTGAAGGCCATGGGTCCTCTCCTGCTCTGGTCCGGCGCGGCGGGTGCGTTGACCTCGGGGGACGAGTGCTGCACCCGCCGCTTGAATTCAAGATTAGGGAGCGGGGAGCGCCGGGACGTCATGCCCGCGTACCGACTTGCGGGCCTCCCGGAGGATGAGGACCGTCCGTGCGGCGTACTCCCCTGGGTGGAGACGGGGGCTCCGATCACGGGGTCTTCCCGGAGGGGGCGGGGTAGGGGCGTGACTTCGCTCACTTCGCGGAGTACGGGCCGCGGGCCGGCGTCGGCCGGCCCGGCGGGCGGGCCGCCGGGCCCGCGCGCGGGTTTCACGACGTCCCGTCAAGTGGGTTCCGGACAAGGGGGGTTGGAATGTGCCGCCGTCCCGTGCGGCACTGTGGCGTTCCCGTCAGCACTGACAATCGATCCCGGACGAGGGCGCGGCCTATGAGCGCGTTCGGGCGCCACTACGTAAGCTGTGCCACGTCGAACGGACGAGGGGACGGACATGGCGATGATGCGGCTCCGGCGCGAGGATCCGCGGATCGTCGGGTCGTTCCGGCTCCACCGCAGGCTGGGGGCCGGCGGGATGGGCGTCGTGTACCTGGGGTCCGACCGGCGCGGCCAGCGCGTGGCGCTGAAGGTGATCCGGCCGGATCTGGCCGAGGACCAGGAGTTCCGGTCGCGGTTCGCCCGCGAGGTGTCGGCGGCCCGGCGGATCCGCGGCGGTTGTACGGCCCGGCTCGTCGCCGCCGACCTGGAGGCCGAGCGCCCCTGGTTCGCCACGCAGTACGTGCCCGGCCCCTCGCTGCACGACCGGGTCGCCGAGGAGGGCGGGCTGCGCGCCGCCGACGTCGCCTCGATCGGGGCCGCGCTCTCGGAGGGCCTGGTCGCCGTCCACGAGGCCGGGGTGGTGCACCGGGACCTGAAGCCGTCGAACATCCTGCTCTCCCCCAAGGGCCCCCGCATCATCGACTTCGGCATCGCGTGGGCCACCGGGGCCAGCACCCTGACCCACGTGGGCACGGCCGTGGGCTCGCCCGGCTTCCTCGCCCCCGAGCAGGTGCGCGGTGCGGCGGTCACGCCGGCCACCGACGTGTTCTCGCTCGGTGCCACGCTCGCGTACGCGGCGATGGCGGACTCCCCCTTCGGACACGGCAGTTCCGAGGTCATGCTGTACCGGGTGGTGCACGAGGAGCCGCAGCTGCACGGAGTGCCGGACGCGCTGGCGCCGCTGATCCGCGCCTGTCTGGCGAAGGACCCCGAGGACCGGCCCAGCACCCTCCAGCTGTCGATGCGGCTCAAGGAGATCGCCGCGCGCGAGGCGCAGGGTCTTCCGGTGTCCCGGCCGCCCGTGCAGCGGGAGCGGACCGAGGAGCGGAGCCCCGCGCGGCCGACGGAGCGGTACACCGAGCGTGACACCCGTGGGCGCGACCCGGAGCGCGCTGCCGACCGCGACCGTGGTGCCGAGCGTGACCGGGGTGCGGACCGCGAGCGGACGGCGGGGCGTGGTGCCGGGCCGTCCTCGCGGCCGTCCGGCGGTTCGCGGACCGGTAATTCGCGCCCCCAGCCGCGCACGGGCACCCGGCCCGGTGCCCGCTCGACGTCGACGGGCCGCCGCCCGGCCAACCCGCGGCTGCTGCGCCAGCGGCTCTTCGTCTTCGTGGTCGTGACCCTGGTCGTGGCCCTGGGAATCGCCGCGGCCCAGGCCCTCCAGGGCTAGGGCCGGTCCGGAAAGCAGTCCCGACGAGCCTGGGCCGACGGGCCGGGGAGTCCGGCCGGTCGGTGGGGCGGGGAGGGGCGTCGGGGTCAGGACTCCGGGCGGCCGGTGGCGACCGCGTAGAAGGCGACCGCAGCCGCCGCGCCGACGTTGAGGGAGTCGACGCCGTGGGCCATGGGGATGCGGACCCATTCGTCGGCGGCGCGCAGGGCCTGGGTGGAGAGGCCGTCGCCTTCGGCGCCGAGCATGAGGGCGACCCGGTCCAGCTTGTGCGGGGCGACCTCGTCGATGGAGGTCGCCTTCTCCGCCGGGGTGAGGGCGAGGAGCTTGAAGCCCGCCTCGCGTACGGCCTCCAGGCCCCGGGGCCAGATGTCGAGGCGGGCGTACGGGACGGAGAAGACCGCGCCCATCGAGACCTTCACCGAGCGCCGGTAGAGCGGGTCGGCGCAGTCCGGGGAGAGCAGGACGGCGTCCATGCCGAGAGCCGCGGCGCTGCGGAAGATGGCGCCGATGTTGGTGTGGTCGTTGACCGACTCCATGACGACCACGCGCCGGGCGCCGACGAGCAGTTCGGCGGCGTCCGGAAGCGGCTTGCGCTGCATGGAGGCGAGCGCGCCGCGGTGCACGTGGTAGCCGGTGACGCGTTCCGCGAGGTCGGGCTGGATCGCGTACACCGGCGCCGGGACCTCGTCGATGACGTCCCGCATGACGTCGACCCACTTGGCGGAGAGCAGCATCGACCGCATCTCGTACCCCGCCTGCCTGGCCCGGCGGATGACCTTCTCGCCCTCCGCGATGAACAGGCCCTCGGCCGGCTCGCGTCTGCGGCGGAGTTCGACGTCGGTCAGGCCGGTGTAGTCGCGCAGGCGCGGGTCGTCGGGGTCGTCGATCGTGATGAGTTCGGCCACGAGGTGATACTGCCTTGTCCGGGGTGTGGTGCCAATGTGTACGCGGGGTTCGGTTACCCCTGGTTACGCAGCGCGGGCGCTTCCGTGGTCACTTCACCAGCTTGTCCGGGCCCTCGGTGACGACCTCGCCGATGACGATGACGGCCGGCGGACGGACCTCCTCCGCCTTGACGGTCTCGGCGACCGTCGCGAGCGTGGCGTCGACCCGGCGCTGGGTCGCCGTGGTGCCCTCCTGGACCAGGGCCAGCGGGGTGTCGGGGCTCTTGCCGTGCGCGATCAGCGCCTCGGCGATCTTCCCGATCTTGTCGACGCCCATGAGGATGACGAGGGTGCCGGTGAGCTTCGCGAGGGACGCCCAGTCGACGAGCGAGCGCGGGTCGTCGGGAGCGACGTGACCGCTGACCACCGTGAACTCGTGGGCCACACCGCGGTGCGTGACCGGGATGCCGGCCGCGCCGGGGACCGAGATCGAGCTGGAGATGCCCGGGACCACCGTGCAGGAGATGCCCTCGACGGCGAGCGCCTGCGCCTCCTCCATGCCCCGGCCGAAGACGAACGGGTCGCCGCCCTTGAGGCGGACGACGGACTTGCCGGCCTTCGCGTGCTCGATGAGCGCGTTGTTGATGGCCTCCTGGGCCATGAAGCGGCCGTACGGGATCTTCGCCGCGTCGATCACCTCGACGTGCGGCGGCAGTTCGTCGAGGAGGTCGCGGGGGCCGAGCCGGTCGGCGATGACCACGTCCGCCTCGGCGAGCAGCCGGCGGCCGCGCACCGTGATGAGGTCCGGGTCGCCGGGGCCGCCGCCGACCAGCGCGACGAAGGGCGCGCGGCTGCGGTGCGCGGGCGCGGCGATCGAACCGTCGCGGAGGCCCTCGACGATCGCGTCGCGCACGGCGGCGGAGCGGCGGGGGTCGTGGCCGGTGAGCACGGCGACGGTGACGCCCGCGTCGCGGCCGGTGGCCGGGGTCCAGGCGGTGGCCGCCTCGGCGTCGTCGGAGCGCACGCACCAGGTGCGGGTCCGCTCGGCCTCGGCGGAGGCCGCGGCGTTCGCCTCCGGGTCCGTGGTGGCGACCAGTGCGTACCAGGTGTCGGCGAGGTCGCCGTCCTCGTACCGTCGCTTGGTCCAGCGGATCTCGCCGGCCTCGGCCATCGCCTCGACGGAGGGGGTGGCCGACGGGGAGATCAGCGTGATGTCGGCGCCCGCGGCGATCAGCGCGGGGAGCCGGCGCTGGGCGACCTGCCCGCCGCCGAGGACGACGACGCGGCGGCCGGCGAGGCGCAGTCCGACGGGGTAGGCGGGGTGCTCGGGGTGCGCGGCGGGCTCGGCCATGGGTGAGCGGCTCCTCGGAAGGACGTGTACGGGGGCCGCTGCTGCGGTGAAGCGGCTGGTGGGGCGCGTTGTGTGACCCACGATATCGGTGACCCGCGGTCGGCAGGGTGTGACGGATCTCCCGGTGGACGGGGGGACGTGGTCGGCGTTCCGGGACCGTGTCGGGGACCGCGTGATCGACGGGCGCGGGGCCCCGGGCGGCGCCTCTCCCGGAAGGGCGCCGCGGATCACGCCGGGAGGTCCCGGACGCGGTTCCCGCGGGTCCCCCGCCCGCCGGGGCGGGTGGGGGACGCGTCGGGTGGTGCTACTTCTCGGTGACGCCCGCCGAGTCGAACGTGGCGACCTCGTGCATCGCGCGGGCCGCGCTCTGCACGAGCGGCAGCGCGAGCAGTGCGCCCGTGCCCTCGCCGAGGCGGAGGTCCAGGTCGACCAGCGGGCGCAGGCCCAGCTTGTTGAGGGCCGCCACGTGGCCGGGCTCGGCGCTGCGGTGGCCGGCGATGCAGGCCGCGAGCGACTCGGGCGCGATGGCCCGGGCCACGAGCGCCGCCGCGCCGGTCGAGACGCCGTCGAGGATGACCGGGGTGCGCAGCGAGGCGGCGCCCAGGACCAGCCCGACGAGGGCCGCGTGCTCCAGGCCGCCGATCGCCGAGAGGACGCCGATCGGGTCCGCCGGGTCCGGCTTGTGCAGGTCGAGGGCGCGGCGCACCACGTCGACCTTGCGGGCGTGCGTCTCGTCGTTGATGCCGGTGCCGCGGCCGGTGACCTCGGCGGCGTCCACCCCGGTGTAGACCGAGATGAGCGCGGCGGACGCGGTGGTGTTCGCGATGCCCATCTCGCCGGTGAGGATCGCCTTGTTGCCGGCCGCGACCAGGTCGCGGGCGGTCTCGATGCCGACCTCGATCGCGGCCAGCACCTCCTCGCGGGTCATCGCGAGGCCGGTGGTGAAGTCGCCGGTGCCGGGGCGGACCTTGCGGGGCAGGAGTCCGGGGGTGGCCGGGAGTTCGGAGGCGACGCCGACGTCGATGACGCAGACCTCGGCACCGACCTGGTTCGCGAAGGCGTTGCAGACCGCTCCCCCGCCGAGGAAGTTGGCCACCATCTGGCCGGTGACCTCCTGCGGCCACGGGGTCACGCCCTGGGCGTGGACGCCGTGGTCGCCGGCGAAGATCGCGACGGCCGCGGGCTCCGGGATCGGCGGCGGGCACATCCGGGAGAGTCCGGAGAGCTGGGCGGAGATGATCTCCAGCATGCCGAGCGCGCCGGCCGGCTTGGTCATCCGCTTCTGCCGCTCCCATGCCTCGCCGAGCGCCTTGGCGTCCAGCGGGCGGATGTTGGCGACGGTCTCCTGGAGCAGGTCGTGCGGCTCCTCGCCGGGCAGGGCGCGGCGGCCGTACGTCTCCTCGTGGACGACCCAGGCCAGCGGGCGGCGCTTGGACCAGCCCGCCTGGGCCAGCTCGGGCTCGTCGGGGAACTCGTCGACGTAACCCACGCAGAGGTACGCGACGACTTCGAGGTGCTCGGGAAGGCCGAGCGTACGGACCATCTCGCGCTCGTCGAAGAAGCTGACCCAGCCGACGCCCAGGCCCTCGGCGCGGGCCGCGAGCCAGAGGTTCTCGACGGCGAGCGCCGAGGAGTACGGGGCCATCTGCGGCTGCGTGTAGCGGCCGAGGGTGTGGCGGCCGCCCCGGGTGGGGTCGGCGGTGACGACGATGTTGACCGGGGTGTCGAGGATGGCCTCGATCTTCAGTTCCTTGAACTGCTTGGCCCGGGCCTTCGGCAGCGACTTGGCGTAGGCCTCGCGCTGCTTCTGGGCCAGCTCGTGCATCGTCTGCCGGGTCTCGGCGGAGCGGATGACGACGAAGTCCCAGGGCTGCGAGTGGCCGACGCTGGGGGCCGTGTGGGCGGCCTCCAGGACGCGGAGCAGCACCTCGTGCGGGATCGGGTCGGAGCGGAAGCCGTTGCGGATGTCGCGGCGCTCGCGCATCACGCGGAGGACGGCCTCGCGCTCGGCGTCGGCGTAACCCGGGGCGGGGGCGCTCGGCGCGTCCTGCACGGCGGGGTCGGCGTCTTCCTCGGTGACGGCCTCGGCCTCGGTCTCCGGGGCGGCGACGGCCTCGGTGTCCGCGGGGGCCTCCACCGGGGCCTGCTCGGCCTCGGCGGCCACGACCGCGACCGGCTCGACGGCCGCGGGCTCGACGGCCGCGGGCTCGACGGCGTCGGCCACGACCTCGGTCTCGGTCTCGGTCTCGGTCTCGGCCTCGGGCTCGGGCTCGGGCTCGGGCTGGTCGGTGTCCCCGGCCGGCGCGACCTCGTCGACGGGCGCGGCGGGCTCATCGGCGACCGCTGCGACGGCCTGCGGCTCCGGGGCCTGCTCGGGCAGCGTCTCGGGCGTCTCCTCGGCGACCACAGGGATCTCCTCGGCGACCGCCTCCGCGGGGGCCTCCTCGGGAGCCTGCTCCGCCGGGGCCTCCGACACGGCGACGGCCTCGGCGACGGGCTCGCCGACGGTTGCGCCGACGACCTCGGGCGTCTCCGCAGGTACGACGACGGGCTCGGCCTGCGCCTCCGGCTCCGGGGCCTGCTCGGCCTCGGGCGCGGGGGTGGCGGCCTCGGGTTCCACGGCGGCGGCCGGAGCGGGCACGGGGGCCTCGGCGGCGGGCTCGCCCTCGCGCGGCGCGGGCACGGTGACCGGGGCGTCGGCGGCCGCGGGGGCCTCGTCCGGCGTCTCGGCGACCGCTTCGGAAGCGGGCTCCGCGACGGCTTCGACGGCGGGCTCCGCGACGGACTCCGCCGCCACGGGCGCGGGCACGGGGGCCTCGGCCGGCTCGGCGACCGGCGTCGGCTCCTGCGTCTCGGCGACCGGCTCCGCGACGGCGTCGGCGGCCGGGGTCGGGGCCAGGTGCGGGGCGGTCGGGACCGTGCCCTCGACCTGGACGAACCGGCCGTTCTGCGGGACGACCGTTTCTGCGGGGAAGGCGGCCGGGGGCGCCGGGGCCTCCTGCGGCTGCGCGGCCCACGGCTCGGCGCCCTGCGGGGCGACCTGCTGGTCCTGCATGTCGAAGTACTCGGGGCCGGTCGTGGGCGGTCCCGGGTTCCGTACGGGCACGGGCGCGGGCTCGGTGGCCACGACCGGGGCCGGCTGCGGGGCCGGGGCGGGCGCGGCGGCCGGGCCGCGGTCGGCCAGCGAGAGCACGACGCCACCGGTGGCGTCGGGCACGGGCGGGCCCATATGCAGCGGGCGGCGGGCCGGCGGCGGGACCTGGGCCTGGCCGGGCGGCGGCATGCGGACGCCGCCGAGGTCGACGGAGCCGGTGTCGCGGCCCGCGGCCTCGTGGGCGCCGGTGTCGAGGATGCCGGGTTCGTAGCCGTGGTCGGTGACCACCGGCTCGTACGCGGCCGCGGGAACACCGTGCGCCGGGGTGCCGGCGGGGTGGCCGAGCGGCACGCCCTGCGGCGGGGTCTGGCCCTGCGGGGCCGTCAGCACGTCGGCGAGGGCGACCGAGTCGGGGAGCGGGCCCGTGAGCGGGTCCGGCAGCGGGCCGGTGAGCGGGTCGCCCATCGGGGGCGCCGGGTGCGCTGCGGCCGGGTGCGGCACGCCCTGTTGGGGCGCCGCCTGGTGCGGGACCACGGGTGCCGCGTGCGGGGCCGGTACGGCGACCGGCGGCGCGGGCGCGACGCCCGGCGGGTGCTCGCTCCAGGCGCCCTGTGCGCCCGGCATGAGAAGCAGGTCGTCGTCTTCGGCGGTGTGCTCGGAGGGGTCCAGGAAGGTGTACGCGCCCGGTGCGGGGATGCCCGGCTGCTCGACCATGCCTGCGTTCTCCGGCAGTCCCTCGCCCGGGACCTGGCCGGTGTCCGTCATGCGTACCCCTCGCCCATCGCTTGTGCTCCTTCAGACCTGCGCCCGTCGACTACAACGAGCGCGCGCGCCGCGCGGCACGAAGGACACGCGGACACCCACTCATTGTCGCGGTCCTGTGCCATCGTGGCAGGGAGATCCGCCACGGTGCGCTGTGGACTGCGCCACGTCGCGCGGTCCCCCCTTGTCCCGCACCACATCAGCGGCGCAAAGCGGCCACCAATTCAGGACATTGAGGCACAGAGCGCCGAACGTCCGGGTGCGGTACAACAATCGGCCAGCCTACCCTGCCCCGGCGGGGCGGCCGGGTCGCGGGTGGAGAACGCTCCGGTAGCTAGGAAGTGGCCGATCTGCGGCCTGCCAGCAGGAAGACGACCGAGCGCTCGCGTTCGGACCAGTCGGACGGGTCGAGGCCGACGGTCTGGAGCAGGAGGCTCTCGACGGCGTAGCCGCCGTCGGCGAGGGCCGCGCCGACGGCCTCGGCCTCGTCGCGGGTGGAGGCGTGGGCGACGATCCGTTCCGGGCGCCGGTCGGTGCAGGCCCGGACGACGGGGACGCCGCCGCCCGCCACCCGTACGACGTCAGGTTCGGGCAGGCGTTCGAGGACGTGCGGGGCGCGGCCCTGGACGGTCTGCAGGGGGACGCCGTGGCGGCGGGCGGCGGCCTCGGTGCGGGCGCAGGCGGCCGGGTCGGCGTCGACGGCGATGACGGCGGCGCCGAAGCGGGCGGCCTCGACGGCGAAGGCTCCGCCCGCGCAGCCGACGTCCCAGACGAGGTCGCCGGTCCGGGGGCCGAGGCGGGCCAGTTGGGCGGCGCGCAGGGCGGGGTCCTCGCCCGCGGTGGTGCGCGCCCCGCCCGGTGCGACGGCGTCGGGGCCGGTCGCGGGGTCGTGGTCGTACCCCTGGGGGGCGTACTCCTCCGCGGGCAGACCCCAGCCCCGTACGGGCCGGACGGCCGTGTCCTGGCCCGACAGCCAGGCGGCGCCGGGGGCGACGGCGCCGGTGCTGCCGCCGCCGATGACGAGGACGACGTTCGGATCGCGCCAGATGTGGTCGGCGGCCTTGTCGGAGGTGAGGACGGAGACCTGTTCGCGGTCGGTGCCGAGCTCCTCGCAGACGACGAAGGTGCGGTGGACCCCGTCGAGGAGGAGGGCGAGTTCGGCCGGTCCGGCGCCGGGCGAGGTGAGGACGGCGACCTTGGGGTGGGCACGGCAGACGTTCACGGCGCGCCGCAGGGTGCGCTGGTGGGCGACGACGACGCGGGCGTCCTCCCAGGGCATCCCGGCCCGGGCGAAGGCGGCGGCGACGGCGGAGACGGCGGGCACGACCTCGATCTCCAGGCCGTACTCGGGTGCGCGCAGCGTGCGGACCACGCCGAAGAAGCCGGGGTCGCCGTCGGCGAGGACGACCGCGGTGCCGCGGTGGCCGGCGATGCGGCGGGCGGCGAGGTCGAGGCTGCCGAGGCGGATGCGTTCGGCGTCGCGGGGGACCTCGGGCAGCGCGAGGTGGTGGCCGGCGCCGGCCACGAGGGTGGCGGCGGAGAGCGCGGACCGGGCCGCCGTGGTGAGGGGCGAGCCGTCCCAGCCGATCACCGTGACGCGGTCGGCCATCGTCGTCGGTCTCCTGTGGTGTTGTCGCAGGTCGGGGGCGTGCCGAGCGTACCCCGGGATGGCCCCGGGGGCTCAGCTCCAGTCGGTGTACGAGGAGTACCCGGCCTCGGCCATCTGGTCGGCGACGCCGTCGAGGTCCTCGGGGAGGAGGCCCCAGACGATGAAGTCGGTGCGCAGGTCGGTCCAGCTGCCGTCCTCGGTGCGGGTGCGCGCTATGCAGGCGTTGCGCAGGACGCCTTCGCTGATGCAGCCGATCTTCTGGGCGACCTGCTGGGAGGCGGTGTTGTCGGCAGCGGTGCGCAGCTCGATCCGTTCGAACTTCTGGTCGCCGAAGAGCCACTGGGCGGTGGCGAGCGCGGCTTCGGAGGCGTAGCCCTCGCCGCGGGCCCAGGGGGCGATGATGTAGGACATCTCGGTGGAGCGGACGCGCCAGTTCGTGTTCCCGAGCTGGACGACGCCGACCAGACGCTGGGTCAGGAACTCGGTGACGGCGAGGTCGAGGCCCCGGCCGGCGGCGCGTTCGGTGGGGGCGTACTCGGTGATCCAGCGGCGTGCGGCGGCCTCGGTGTAGGGCTGGGGCACGGCCGTCCAGGCGGCGACCATCTCGTCGTTCATCATCTCGGCGAGGGCGGGGGCGTCCGCCTCCTCGAGCGCGCGCAGCACCAACCGGTCCGTGTTGATGGAGATGTCCGGAAAGGTGGTAGTCATGCGCAGCTCCATGCCGTGGACCGTCCGAATCGAGCGTGAACGCACAGCATGCAGCATGCGGCCGCCGGTGCGCATGGCCGGGTGGGGTGTGGCGAAGGCCCCGCGCACCGGACGGGATGCGGGGGGCCTTCTGCACAAGGACTGTACGGGGGAACCGGTCTGACGGTCCCTCGGACGCCGGAGGTCGGGGCGGACCTTACTGGGCGGCGCCGAAGGCCGGGATGACCGAGCCCTTGTAGGTGTCCTCGATGTACTTCTTCACCTCGGGCGAGTTGAGGAGCTTGGCGAGCTTCTGCACGCGGGCGTCCTTCTCGTTGCCCTCCTTGACGGCGAGGAAGTTGGCGTACGGGTTGCCGTCCGCCTTCTCCAGGACGAGGGCGTCCTTCGCCGGCTCGAGCTTGGCCTCGATGGCGTAGTTGCCGTTGATGACGGCGGCGTCCACCTCGTTCAGGGCGCGGGGCACGGTGGCGGCCTCCAGCTCCTTGAACTCCAGGCCCTTCTTGTCGGTGATGTCGGAGATCTTGGCGTTGGTTCCGACGCCCGGCTTGATGGTGATCAGGCCGTTCTCGGCGAGCAGCTGGAGCGCGCGGCCGCCGTTGGTGGTGTCGTTCGGGACGGCGATGGTCTGGCCGGCCTTGATGTCCTTCACCGACTTGAGGTTCTTGGAGTAGAGGCCCAGCGGCTCCAGGTGGACGTCGACCACCGGGACGATGTGGGTGTTGTTCTTCTTGTTGAAGTCGTCGAGGTACGGCTTGTGCTGGAAGAAGTTGGCGTCGACCTGGCCGGACTCGGTGGCGGTGTTCGGCAGGACGTAGTCCGTGAACTCCTTCACCTCCAGCTTCAGGCCGGCCTTCTCGGCCAGGTTGTCCTTGACGTAGTTGAGGATGTCGGCGTGGGGCGTCGGGGACGCGGCGACGACGAGCGCCTTGGAGGTGTCACCGGAGCCGGCCGCGTCCTTGGCGGAGGACGGGTCCGACGAGGTGCCGCAGGCGGTGAGGCCGAGGGCGACGGCGGCGGTGGCGGCGATACCGGCGGTGAGCTTGATGTTCTTACGCACGAAGAGTGCCTCTTTCCGGTGGTGCGGTGGACGCCTGGACAACAAGTCCGGGCTGTTTCTTCGAAGGACGAAGTCTGGGGGGCCGGGGGGCCGTTACGCGGTACGGCCCCGGCGGGCGAGGAGTCGGACGACTCCGTCGCCGATGAGCTGGATGACGGTCACGATCAGGACCAGGACGACGACGGTGACCAGCATGAAGGTGGTGTCGAAGCGCTGGTATCCGTAGGTGACGGCCTTGGAGCCGAGGCCTTCGCCGCCGACCGCGCCGGCCATCGCCGAGTAGCCGATGAGCACGATCACGGTGGTGGTGACGCCCGAGACCAGCGAGGGCAGGGCCTGCGGGAGCAGCACCTTGCGGACGATGGTGGGGATGCCGCCGCCCATGGCCTGGACGGCCTCGACGAGCCCGTGGTCGACCTCGCGGACGGAGGTCTCGACGAGCCGCGCGAAGAAGGGGATGGCGCCGATGGCGAGCGGCACGATCATCGCGGTCGGGCCGATGAAGGTGCCGACGACGAGGGTGGTGAAGGGGATCAGGGCGATCAGCAGGATGATGAAGGGCAGCGAGCGCCCGACGTTCACGATCGCACCGACGATCTTGTTCACCGGCCGGTTCTGCAGCAGTCCGCCCTTGTCCGTGAGGACGAGGAGGATGCCGAGCGGCAGGCCGCCGAGCACGGTGACGACGGTGGCCCACAGGACCATGTAGAGCGTGTCGACGGTGCCCTGTTCGAGCAGCGGCTGCATCTCGGACCAGGTCACTTGGCACCTTCCTTGACCAGTACGGGCGCGTCGGCGATGTCCTGCGCGCCCTCGACGATCTCCACCTGGAGGCCCTGCTCGCGCAGGAAGCCGACCGGGACGACGTTGTCCTCGTACCGTCCGGGCAGCTCGATGCGCATCCGGCCGATCTGCTTTCCGCCGACGGTGTCCATCGCGGCCCCGAGGATGGAGATGTCGATGTTGTACGTGCGGGCGAGCTGGGAGATGACCGGCTGGGTCGCGGCCTCGCCGTGGAAGGTGACGTCGACGACGGTGCGCTCGGGCCCGGTGGCGGCGCCGGAGACCGGGAAGAGCTCGGCGGCCAGCTGGGATCCGGGGGTGGCGAGCAGTTCGCCCACGGTGCCGGACTCCACGATCCGGCCGTGCTGCATGAGCGCGGCGGAGTCGCAGATCGTCTTGACGACGTCCATCTCGTGCGTGATGAGCAGGACGGTGAGGCCGAGCTGCCGGTTGAGGTCGCGCAGGAGCTGGAGGATGGAGCGGGTGGTCTCCGGATCGAGGGCGCTGGTGGCCTCGTCGGAGAGGAGGACCTTGGGCTCGCCGGCGAGGGCGCGGGCGATGCCGACCCGCTGCTTCTGGCCGCCGGAGAGCTGACTCGGGTAGGACTTGGCCTTGTCGGCGAGGCCGACGAGGTCGAGGAGTTCGAGGGCCCGGCGGGAGCGTTCGGCGCCGGGGACGCCGAGGATCTCCAGGGGGAGCTCGATGTTGTCCTTGACCGTGCGGGAGGACAGCAGGTTGAAGTGCTGGAAGACCATGCCGATGCTGCTGCGCGCCCGGCGCAGGTCCTTGCCTGCGCGTCGGCCCTTGCCGGCGAGGGCGGTGAGGTCGACGCCGTCGACGGTCACGGTGCCGGAGGTGGGTCGCTCAAGGAGGTTCACGCAGCGGATGAGCGAGGACTTGCCGGCGCCGCTCTGGCCGATCACGCCGAACACCTCGCCCTCGCGGACGTGGAGGTCGACACCGTCGAGAGCGGTGACCTGTCGGCCGCGCGACTCGTAGACCTTGGTCAGGCCCGAAGTGGTGATCACAGGGGTTTCCGTCACTGTCGAGTGCGCGGCGCGGGGTCCGCCGGGCACGGGGCATTCATGATTCGGACAGTCAGGCGCAGGGAGGCCGGCCCGGCGGGTGGCCGGGAGGCGGCGAGTGCGCGGGGCGGGCACGGTCCACCGCCGGAAGACGGAGGAACGGCACGGCCGTCGGGTCTCGCTTCGGGGCGCGAAACTCAGGCGGGGGCCCTCAGAAGGCGCACATTCGACACATACAACGAGCACCGGGCGTCGTGGTCGCCTCGGTCGCAAGGGTGCGGCTGCTCGTCGTGGTCATGTCTGCAAGTAAAACATGCGCAGCTGCGAACACCGGGGGCCTGTCCGAATAGCGGACGCCGCTGAGACGTCATGCGGACAGCGGGGCGGCGGCGTCCGTCCGCCGTTCCCTTAGTGCGGCCTGCGGGGACGACCCGGCCGGGCGCGTACCGGAAGCAGCGGCACGGGGCCGGTACGGGGCGCCGGTTGTGGCCAAGGCCACGCCCGGGCGCGCACGGCGGGGAGGGGCGAGCGCATCGGCCCATTCGGGCCGTAATACCCTCGGGCGCATGCTTGACGCCCTGACGGTCGCGGTCTCCGTGGCCGCGCTCGCCCTCGCCGCCTGGTGCGGCTTCGCCGCCTTCCGGGACCAGTCGACCAAGGACTGGCACTTCATCGGCATGGCCGTGGTGACGTTCCTCGTCCTGGTCCAGCTGGTCGTCGGCATCGTGCAGCTGGTGCGCGGCGAGAAGGCCGAGGAGGGGACGACGATCTTCGTCGCCTATCTGCTCGGCGCGCTGTGCGCGGTGCCGATCGCCGGTTTCATGTCGCTCGCGGAGCGCAGCCGGTGGGGTTCGGCGACGGTGGCGGCCGGCGCGGTCGTCCTGGCCGTGCTCGAAGTGCGTCTCTACGACATCTGGACGGTGGGCTGACCATGACCGCGACACAGGAGAAGGCGGCGCAGGGCGCGAGGACCCGCCTCGTCTCGGGCCCGGGCATCCTGCTCGTCTGGCTGTACGGGGTGATGTCGGTCGGCGCGGTCTCCCGCTCGATCTACCAGATCGCGACCGAGTTCGACCGGGCGCCGCTCGCGTACGGCCTCTCGGCGGTGGCGGCCGTGGTGTACGCCTTCATCACCTACACGCTGGTGCGCGGCGGGGAGGCGGCCCGCAGGGCGGCGCTGGTGTGCTGCGCCGCCGAGCTCACGGGCGTGCTGGTCGTGGGGACGTGGACGCTGGTCGAGCCGTCCGCCTTCCCTGACGCGACGGTCTGGTCGGACTACGGCTACGGCTACCTCTTCATCCCGGTGCTGCTGCCGCTGACCGGCATCTGGTGGCTGCGCAGGTCGCGCACGCCGTCGGCGGCCTGAGTCAGGCGGCCTTCTCCAGGGTCACCAGGGTGATCCTGGGGCCGAGTTCGCGGGTGGCGACCTGCTCGTACCCCTTGCTGCGGTAGAGCCGCAGGTTGCCCTCGCTGCGGTGGCCGGTGAAGAGCTGGAAGCGCTTGGCCGGGTGCACGGGGAGGTGCTCGGCGCCGGAGGCGAAGTGGCGCTCGATGCCGTCGAGGAGCCGGCCGCCGAGGCCGTGCCGCTGCATGCGCGGGTGGACGATCAGCTTGGCGATCCGTACCGTGCCGTCCTCGTCGAGGCGGGCCCGCACGGAGGCGACGATCTCGTCGCCGAGCCGGGCCACCAGGCCGTACCCCTCGTGGAGTTCGGTGCGCAGGGCGTCGAGCGACTGGGTGAGCGGTTCGATGGACCAGTCCCCGTAGAGCTCCGCCTCACTCTGGTAGCAGAGGTACTGCAGCTTCAGGATGTGCTCCGCGTCCCGTTCGTCCGCTGCTGAGATGGTCACACTCAGGCCCATGTGTGCACGCCTCCCGCTCATCTGTCGATCATCGGTTTACCGCACCCTTCCCCGTCGACCGGGGGCGGGAACCTCTGCAGCCAGCATTCTGCGCAGGCATCCCAGGCAACGGGAACGCATCGGCCCCAGACTGCCCTGTGAGATACCCAACTCTCCTGCGATTTCCCGGTAGGTGTGGTCCTGCGGGTCGAGCATCGCCGTGAGCACCCGGGGGCAGCGGCCGGGCGTCCGCGTGACGGCGGCCCGCAGGGTGCGGCGGCCTTCGGCGGCCATCAGGGAGTGCTCCGGGGAGCCGTGGGGCTCGGCGCCGCCCGGCTCGGCGACGGGCTCGTCCCGGTAGGGGCGCTCCCGGTCGGTGGTCCTGCGGGCGCGGCGGGCCTCCGCCCTGACGGCCCTGCGCAGCCATTCGGCGGGTCGCTCAGGGGCCGCGCCGGTCTCCTGGAGCCGCTCCAGGAGCCGCAGCCAGACGGCCTGTTCCAGGTCGCCGGGCTCGACGCCGGCGGCGGGCGCCTCGGCGTCCGACTCGGCGGCGAGCAGCGGGGCGAGGGCGGCCAGGAGGCCGGGCGCCGTGTCGGAGGCGGGCGCGGGCGCCGGGGTGGTGGGGAGCGCGGGCGTGGTGGGGGAGGTCATGTCCGGCACGATGCCGGGGCGCCCGGCGGCGGTTGCGGCACGGGGCGTAAACCACCCGGGAGGGGGTCGCGCGGGCGCGGTGGCCACCCGCACGGCCCCCTCCGCGCGGGGTCAGTCGCGGGCGGTGAGGTCCGCGGCGGCGAGGAGGGCGGTGTCCGCGTTGTCGGAGAAGATCCCGTCGATGCCCGTCTCCAGGTACCGCTTCAGGGCGCCGAAGGCGTCGCCGTAGGCGTTCGGGTCCGTGCCGCGGCGGAAGTCGGCGGGCAGGAAGGCGTTCTCGTTGCGGTGCGTGTACGGGTGGAGGATCAGGCCCTCGGCGTGCGCGTCACGGACCAGGGTGGTCGGGGTGCCGAGCCGGCCGCTCGCGTCCTTGGGGATGACCAGGTCGAGCGTGGGGCCGATGCCCTGCGCGTACGAGGCGATCCAGCTCAGGCCCGCGGGCGTGACCAGGTCGGCGACGGTCCGCGGGTCCCCGGCCTGGACGAAGTCCCAGGGGCGGGTGCCGGCGCCGGACAGCAGGACGACGCGCGGGGAGTCGACCAGCTTCGCGAGGCGCTGGATGCTGCTGGGCTCGAAGGACTGGAGGAAGACCGGGGAGTTCGCGCGGTGGCGGCCGTACCGGCGCAGGAGCCCGGCGAGCCGCTCCTCCAGGCCGAGGCCGAGGAAGCGGAAGTACGTGGGGTGCTTGGTCTCGACGTGGAGCCAGATCTCGCGGCCCCGGCGGCGGCCCTCGTCCTCGGCCCAGCGCAGCACCTCCTCGAAGGTGGGGACCGTCCAGCGGCCGTCGTAGAGGGTGTTCTCCTGGCGGGTGCCGGGGATGCGCTCCTTGGCCCGCAGGGTCTTGAGCTCGGCGAGCGTGAAGTCCTCGGTGAACCAGCCGGTGAGGGAGGTCCCGTCGACGGTCTTGGTGGTCCTCCGGGACGCGAACTCGGGGTGGTCGGCGACGTCGGTGGTGCCGGTGATGTCGTTCTCGTGGCGGCAGACGAGGTGGCCGTCCCTGGTGGGGACGAGGTCCTGCTCGATGACGTGGGCGCCGAGGTCGAGGGCGTGCCGGTAGGAGCCGAGGGTGTGCTCGGGGCGGTAGCCGCTGGCGCCGCGGTGGCCGATGACGGTGGGGACGGGGAGCGAGCGGTAGCCGTGGCCCCTGCCGCCGCGGGCCTCACCGCTCCGGGCCTCGTCGGCGTGGGCGGTGCCGGCGGGGAGGACCGTCGCGGCCCCCAGTACCGCCGCCGCTCCGGCCGCGCCGAGGACGGTCCGCCGCGCCGGGCTCGGGTGCGCACCCTGTGTCATGAAGGCTCCTTCTGTGTGATGTCCCGTACCTGTCATCGGGGGGGGTTCCGACGCTAGGCAAGAACGCCCTACGGGGTGCAGACCTCGGCCGAACATGGCGGAAACACACGTCAACACTGCGTATCCACTCCGTGAACCCGATGTGCGAGCGGCAGTGACCCGCGAGTATCGTCGCCAGCTGCACCGTCAGCCCGACTGGCTCGCACGCTCACCCGCTCGACCGAACCGCGTCACACCGGAGGAACCGTTGTCCCGTCTCGCGATCATCAAGGCAGTGCTCGGGCCGGTCATGCGCCTGATGTTCCGCCCCCGCGTCGAGGGCGCCGAGAACATCCCGGGCACCGGTCCGGTCATCCTCGCGGGCAACCACCTGACCTTCATCGACTCGATGATCATGCCGATCTGCCTGGACCGCCCGGTCTACTTCATCGGCAAGGACGAGTACGTGACCGGCAAGGGCGTCAAGGGCCGGGCGATGGCCTGGTTCTTCACCAGCGTCGGCATGATCCCGGTGGACCGGGACGGCGGCCGCGGCGGCGTGGCGGCCCTGATGACCGGCCGCCGGGTCCTGGAGGAGGGCAAGATCTTCTCGATCTACCCGGAGGGCACCCGCTCCCCCGACGGCCGGCTGTACCGGGGCCGTACGGGCATCGCGCGGCTCACCCTGATGACCGGCGCGCCCGTGATCCCGTTCGCGATGATCGGCACCGACAAGATCCAGCCGAGCGGGGCGGGGCTCCCCCGGCCGGGCCGTGTGACGGTCCGCTTCGGCGAGCCGATGGAGTTCTCCCGGTACGACGGGATGGACCGCGACCGCTACGTGCTGCGGGCGGTGACGGACTCGGTGATGGCCGAGGTGATGCGGCTCTCCGGGCAGGAGTACGTGGACATGTACGCCACGAAGGCGAAGGCCGCGTAACCCCCGTACGCACGCGAAGGTGCCCCGCACGGCCGACTGCCGTGCGGGGCACCTTCGCGTTCCCGGGTGCGTCAGTGCTCGACGCCGTCCTCCAGCTTCTGGCCCCTCAGCAGGAACCAGGCCGCGACCGCCGTCGCGAGGAGGACCGCGGCGCCGACGCCGGCCGCGATCCGCAGGCCGTCGACGAACGCCTCCTGGGCGGCGGAGACCAGGGCCGTCGCGGTGTCCGGGGCGAGGGCGCCGGATGCCTCGACCGCGCCGCCGAGCGACTCGTGGGCGGCCGCCGTGACATCGGCGGGCACACCGGCCGGGGTGGCGAAGCCCTGGTAGATCCCGGTCACGATGGAGCCGAGGACGGCGATGCCGAGGGCGGCGCCGAGCTCGTACGCCGTCTCGGAGACGGCCGAGGCGGATCCGGCCTGCTCCTTCGGGACGCTGGAGAGGATCACGTCGGCGGTGACGGTGAACGAGAAGCCGGCGCCCACACCGACGACGAGCAGGGCGGCACCGAGCAGCGGGTAGCCGGTGTGCTGGTCGAGGGTCGTCAGGACGGCGAGGGAGAGACCGATCGCCGCGAGGCCGCCGGCCACCACGGACCGCACGGAGTACCGGCGGGCCACCAGACCCGCGATCAGACCGGCCGTGACCGCGCCGACGGCCGCCGGGAGTTCGGCGAGACCGGCTTCCAGCGGTTGGCGGCCCTGGACCAGCTGGAAGAACTGGGACAGGAAGAACACCAGGCCGGAGAGGCCGAGGATGGTCAGCAGGTCGGCCAGGACGGCGCCGGAGAAGCCGCGGTGGCGGAAGAGGCGCATGTCGAGGAGCGGCACCGGCAGGGTCAGCTGCCTGCGGACGAACCAGGTCAGGCCGGTGACACCGACGAGGGCCGCGACACCGGCGTCGACGGACAGGCCGTGCGAGGCCAGCTCCTTGACGGCGTAGACGAGTCCGATGACGCCGACGAGGGAGAGACCGACGCTGGGCATGTCCCAGGGGCCCGGGGCGGGATTCTTCGACTCGGGGATCAGCTTGATGCCGACGAGGACGAGGACCGCCATGACGGGCAGGTTGATGAGGAAGACCGAGCCCCACCAGAAGTGCTCCAGGAGGAACCCGCCGACGACCGGTCCGACGGCGGCGCCGGCCGACGCCATGGCACCCCAGATGCCGATGGCGAGGCTGCGCTCGCGCGGGTCGTGGAAGAGGTTCCGGATGAGCGCCAGGGTGGACGGCATCAGGGTCGCGCCGGCGACGCCGAGGAGCGCGCGGGCCACGATCATCATCTCGGGGCTGGTCGCGTAGGCGTTCAGGACCGAGACGGCGCCGAAGGCGGTGGCGCCGATCAGCAGCAGCTTCTTGCGGCCGATGCGGTCGCCCAGGCTGCCCATGGAGACCAGGAGTCCGGCGATGACGAACGAGTAGACGTCACCGATCCAGAGGAGCTGCGTGCCGGTCGGCCGCAGTTCCTCGGAGAGGAACGGGGTGGCGAGCCCGAGCACCGTGGCGTCGACCGCCACGAGCAGGACGGCCAGGACGAGAACGGAGAGGGCGAGCCACCGGCCGGGGCGGCGCACGCCCTCGATATGGCTCTTGGTGTCGACGGTGCTGGTGCTCACTTCTCCACGCTCCTGCGCGCTCCGCCGAGCAGCAGCTCGGCGATCATGTACTGAAAGTCCTTGGCGGCGACCCGCCCGTCCTGCACGGCCCAGGCGCCGGATCCGATCAGCCCGTAGAGGGCCTCGGACAGCCAGGCCGGGGTCAGGTCGATCCGGAAGACGCCGTTCTCCTGGCCCTGCCGGAAGAGGGCCGCGATCCGGGCGTCGAGGCGGGCCCAGCCCTCGTTCTGCTGGTCGCCTTCGAACAGCTGGTTCTCGGTGACCAGGAACGAGAGCAGCGGGGCGACGGGCTCCATCTCGGCGATGAGCCGCCGGACGGCCTCGTCCTCGGGTCCCTCGTCGAGCCGGGCCCGGTCGTGCGCCTGCTCCAGCTCCTCGATCCCGAGCTCTTCGAGCGCCCGGACCAGCGCGTCCCGCCCGGCGAACTGGCGGTGCAGCGTGGCCCGGCCGATCCCTGCCGCCCGGGCGACCTCGTCCATCGTGGCGGTCGCTTTACGGGAGAGAAGGGCGGCGGCGCTGTGGAGCACGTGGGTGCGATCGACTGCCATGAGACAACCGTACATCAAATGAGACACGAATGTCTCACTCTTGGCCGCGGGCGACGTCCTATGCTCGGCCGATGGACTCCTCCGTCACCCTGCGGGCCCCCGCGACACCGTCCCTCCCCGCCCTCGTCCTCCGCCCCTGGTGCGCGCGGGACATCCCCTCGCTCATCGAGGCGTGCAGGGATCCCGTACTGCGCCACTGGACGACCCACCGGGTCGACGACGAGGCCGACGGGGCACGGTGGTTGGAGATCCAGCGGGAAAGCTGGGCCGCCGGGGAACGCTTCGCCTTCGCGGTCCTGGAGGAAGGTCCCGGCGCGGAGGAGGGCCCCCTGGTGGGCAACACGGTCCTCAAGGGAGTCGCCCCCGGCGGCCCCGCGGCCGAGGTGGGCTACTGGACCGCCGCGCACGCGCGCGGGAAGGGCGTGGCTTCGCGCGCGCTGGAGGCGCTCACGGAATGGGCCTTCGGAACCTTCGGGCCCGACGGCCTGGAGCGGCTCGACCTGCTGCACCAGGTCGACAACCCGGCGTCGTGCCGCGTCGCGTCGAAGAGCGGCTACGCCTTCGACCGCGTCCTGCCGGCGACGCCGCCCGCCTTCCCCCGCGACGGCCACCTGCACGTCCGGAACGCGCCGAGCCGCCACCCGGAGGGGGCGGCGGCTCGGTGACGTGCGGAGTCCCCGGACGGGGGTGACGGGGACTCCGGGGGGTTACTTCTGCTTGGCGGTGGCCCAGGCGTGCTGGATGACCAGGTCGGCCTTGACCTCGACGAGCTGGACGGCGACCGCGGAGGGGGCGGTGCCGCCGCGGCCGTCGCGGGAGGCGAGGGCGCCGGGGACGTTCAGGACGGTGCGGACCTCGGGCGTGAGGTGCTCGGAGATCTTGCCGAACTGCTCGTCGGTGAGTTCGTCGAGCTCCTTGCCCTCGGACTCGGCGACCTTGACGCACTCGCCGGCGACCTCGTGCGCCACCCGGAACGGGACGCCCTGCTTGACCAGCCACTCCGCGATGTCCGTCGCGAGCGAGAAGCCCGCGGGGGCCAGCTCCTCCATGCGCTCGCGGTTGACGGTGAGGGTGGCCATCATGCCGGTGAAGGCCGGGAGCAGGACCTCCAGCTGGTCGCAGGAGTCGAAGACCGGCTCCTTGTCCTCCTGGAGGTCGCGGTTGTACGCGAGGGGAAGGGCCTTGAGGGTGGCGAGGAGGCCCGACAGGTTGCCGATGAGGCGGCCGGACTTGCCCCGGGCCAGCTCGGCGATGTCCGGGTTCTTCTTCTGCGGCATGATCGACGAGCCGGTGGAGAAGGCGTCGTGCAGGGTCACGAAGGAGAACTCCTTCGTGTTCCAGATGATGATCTCCTCCGCGATCCGCGAGAGGTTGATGCCGATCATCGCGGTGATGAAGGCGAACTCGGCGACGAAGTCACGGGAGGCCGTGCCGTCGATCGAGTTGCCGGCCGAGCCGCGCTCGAAGCCGAGGTCCTTCGCGACCGCCTCCGGGTCGAGCCCGAGCGAGGAGCCCGCGAGGGCGCCGGAGCCGTACGGGGAGACCGCGGTCCGGGTGTCCCACTGCCGCAGCCGCTCCGCGTCCCGGGAGAGGGACTGGACGTGGGCCAGGACGTGGTGGGCGAAGAGCACCGGCTGGGCGTGCTGGAGGTGCGTACGGCCGGGCATGGCGACGTCCGGGTGCGCCTCGGCGAGGCCGACGAGCGCGTCCTGGAGCTCGGCGACGAGGCCGCCGATGATCCGGGCGTGGTCCCGCAGGTACATCCGGAAGAGGGTGGCGACCTGGTCGTTGCGGGACCGGCCGGCGCGCAGCTTGCCGCCGAGGTCGGGGCCGAGGCGCTCCAGGAGGCCCCGCTCCAGGGCGGTGTGGACGTCCTCGTCGGCGATGGTGCCGACGAAGGAGCCGTCGGCCACGTCCGCCTCGAGGCGGTCGAGACCGGCGAGCATGCGGGTCAGCTCGTCCTCGGTGAGCAGGCCGGCCTTGTGCAGCACGCGCGCGTGGGCGCGGGAACCGGCGATGTCGTACGGCGCGAGACGCCAGTCGAAGTGGACCGACGCGGACAGCTTCGCGAGGGCCTCGGCGGGGCCGTCGGCGAACCGGCCGCCCCAGAGCCGGACGTCACCGTTGTTGCTGCTCACAGCTGCTGCTCCTCAGGAGAGTGGATGGACCGCCGCCTCCCGACCCGGGCCTGGGACGGGGAGACGGCCTGTTCAACGCGTGCGGGTCACGCCAGGTCGCGCCGGGCGGCGAACGCGCGCCCTCCGGTAGGCATAACTATGCGATCCTCCGTATGTTTTGTCAATGTCGCCTCCGCTCGCACGCGGTAATCCAGCGGCGTTCCGACCGCGCCCGGCCTAGCATCCGCCCATGCCGACCAGCACGCTCGACGACGTGACCGACCTCCTCACCCAGGCCCTCGGGGGCTCCGACGCGGGCGCGTGGATCGACTTCGACAAGCACGTCCGCGGGTCGCTCCGGTGGGGCGGCCCCGGCGCTCGCGACGGGCATCGGGACGTGCGCGCGGCCGGGGTCGGCGCCCCGGCGGCCCCCGCCTGGTCCCCGGCCGGCGCGGTGCGGGAGCCCAGCGTCCCCGAGCTCGCCGTCGCGCTCTGCGGTCCCGACGGCCGGACCAGGGAGGCGGCCCTGTCGTGGGCGGGCCGCTCCCCCGAACTCCTGCCGCTGGTCGTGGTCCGGTGCGCCGACTGGGCCGGGCCGGTACGGGTTCGGGCCCGCGCCGAACTGCGCGCGGCGCTTCCGGAGCTCGGGCCCGAGGCCCTCGGACGCCTGACGGCCGTGGCCCTGCGCACCGGGGACCGGCTGCGCGGGGACACCGCGCGCGAGCTGCTGACCGCGCGGCTGCGGGAGGGGCCCGAAGCCGGTGCGGCCGCCCTGCTCGGCAGCGAGGACCGGGCCGTACGGCGGCTCGCGCACCGGATCGCCGTCGAGCGCGGCCTGCTCTCCCCCGCCCGGCTCGCGGAGGTCGCCGCCGCCGACCACGACGTGATCGTCCAGGACCTGTGCGCGAACGCGGCGCTCGCCGCGGGCGGCGAAGCCGTCCTCGGCCCCTTGCTGGGCTCCCGCCTCGGCCGGGTACGGGCGTCGGGCGTCACGGCGCTGCACCGGGCCGGACGGTCCGGCGAGGCGGAGCCGTTCCTGTACGACCGGTCCGGGCTCGTGCGCGCCTGCGCGCGCTGGGCCCTGCGGCAGGCGGGGACGGACCCCGGGCCCCTCTACCGGGCGGCCTGCGCGGCCGGGGACGCGGTGCCGTCCCACGCCCCGCTCGGCCTCGCCGAGTGCGGAGACCGGGCCACCGACAGCGAGACGCTGTGGGCCCTCACGGAGCACCCGCGGCCCCGCGTACGGGCGAGCGCCGTGGCGGGCCTGCGCGTGCTCGGTGCCGCCCGGCTCCAGCGGCTCGCACCGCTGCTCCGCGACGACTCCCCGCGGGTCGTGCGCGAGACCGCGAAGGCCCTGGCCCCGTGGGCGGACCACTTCTCGTCCGGCGCGCTGCTCCCGCCGGCGAGGGACCGGGTCGTATACGAGGCGACGGAGGAGGAACCCGGGGCGGGGGTGGGTGCGGAACCGCGGACGCAGCCCGGGCGGCCGGATCAACCCGGTCGGGCGCGGCGGGCACTGCGGCTGTTCCGCCTCCCCTTCGGGCGCCGTCCGCCCGCCGAATAGCCCTACGGGGGCGGCGGGGAGGCCGGTACGGACCTAGCGTCGCCGTCATGCGTACCCTGCTCGTCCTCGGCGCCGTCCTGCTCTCGTAGGGGACGAACACCACGCCCACCGGGCTCTACCGGCTGCCGTACGCCTTCGGGGTGCGGGCCAGGCCCGCGGGGGCGCGCTCCCGTACGCCCGGGTCACCGACCGCTCCTGGTGGTGCCAGGACAACGACGCGCGCGCGTACAACCGTTGGGTCGAGGGCCTGCCCCGGGACTGCCGGGCGGCCGAGGCCGAGCACCTCGTCACGTACGGCACGCAGTACGCGCACGCGCTCGTCATCGGCTTCACCTACGACCGGCCCGGGCGCGGGGCCGGGATCTTCCTGCACGTCAACGGGGGCGGGGCGACCGCCGGTTGCGTCTCCGTGCCGGCCGGCGCGATGCGCGCGGTCCTCGCCTGGGCGGATCCCGCGCGCCGACCGCACATCGCCGTCGGAACGCGGGGCGGTCCGACGGCGATCACGCGCTACTGAGCCCGGGGCTGCCGGGGTTACTTCTGTGCCAGCTTCAGCAGGTGGTCGGCGAGCGCCTGGCCGCCCGTCGGGTCGCGGCTGATCAGCAGGAGGGTGTCGTCACCCGCGATCGTGCCGAGGATGGCGTGCAGTTCGGCCTGGTCGATGGCCGACGCGAGGAACTGGGCCGCCCCCGGCGGGGTCCGGAGGACCACCAGGTTGGCCGAGGCCTCGGCGGAGATCAGCAGTTCGCCGGAGAGGCGCCGCATGCGCTCCTCCTTGGCGGACTCGCCGAGCGGGGCCTGCGGGGTGCGGAAGCCGCCCTCGCTCGGCACGGCGTAGATCAGCTCGCCGCCGGTGTTGCGGATCTTCACCGCGCCGAGCTCGTCGAGGTCCCGGGAGAGCGTCGCCTGGGTGACGCTCAGCCCGTCGTCCGCGAGGAGCTTGGCGAGCTGGCTCTGCGACCGCACCGGCTGCCGGTTGAGGATGTCGACGATCCTGCGGTGGCGTGCGGTACGGGTCTGCGGAACGGACGGCCCTCCGTGCTCGTTCTCCTGCGCGTCGGTCATCGTCGTCTCATTCTCCGGTTCGTCCTTGCCCGTTCGCCACGTCGAGGACTCCGGGCAGGGCCTGGAGGAAGGCGTCCGCCTCGGCGTCGGTGAGGACCAGCGGAGGCATGATCCGTACGACATCGGGGGCGGGCGCGTTCACCAGGAGGCCGGCGTCCTGAGCCGCCTGCTGCACCTGCGGTGCGAGGGACTCCGTGAGCACGATACCCAGGAGGAGGCCCGCACCACGGACGTGGGAGACCAACGGGTGCCCCAGACCCTCGATTCCCTGGCGCAACCGCTCCCCGACCGCCTTCACGTGGTCGAGGGCCGCGTCGGCGCCGAGGGTGTCGAGGACGGCGAGCCCGGCGGCGCAGGCGACCGGGTTCCCGCCGAAGGTGGTGCCGTGGTGGCCGGGGCCGAAGAGTTCCGCGGCCTCGCCGAAGGCGACGGTCGCGCCGAGCGGCAGGCCGCCGCCGAGACCCTTGGCGAGGGTCACGACGTCCGGCTCGACGCCCTCGTGTGCCTGGTACTCGAACCAGTGGCCGCACCGGCCGATGCCGGTCTGGACCTCGTCGAGGACGAGGAGGGTGCCGGTGGCGCGGGTGATCTCCCGGGCGGCCTTGAGGTAACCCGCCGGCGGGACGACGACGCCGTTCTCGCCCTGGATCGGCTCGATGATCACGAGGGCGGTGTCCTCGGTGACCGCGGCCCGCAGCGCCTCGACGTCCCCGTACGGCACGTGGGTGACGTCGCCGGGCAGCGGCAGGAACGGGGTCTGCTTGGCGGGCTGGCCGGTGAGCGCCAGCGCTCCCATGGTGCGGCCGTGGAAACCACCCTGGGTGGCGACCATGTGGGACCGGCCGGTGAGCCGGCCGAGCTTGAACGCGCCTTCGACGGCCTCGGCGCCCGAGTTGCAGAAGAAGACCCTGCCGGGCCGGCCGAAGAGGCTCAGGAGCCGCTCTGCGAGCCTGACGGGCGGCTCGGCGACGAAGAGGTTCGAGACGTGGCCGAGGCTCTGGATCTGCCGGGTGACGGCCTCGACGACCGCCGGGTGGCCGTGGCCGAGGGCGTTGACGGCGATGCCGCCGACGAAGTCCAGGTACTCCGTGCCGTCGGCGTCCCAGACCTTGGCGCCCTCACCGCGGACCAGCGGCAGCCGGGGGGTGCCGTAGTTGTTCATGAGAGCGCCCTGCCACCGCTGGGTCAGCTCCGTGTTCCCGCTCATTTCGCCCCCTGCTCGTCCGGCACGACCATCGTGCCGATGCCCTCGTCGGTGAAGATCTCCAGCAGGATCGAGTGCTGCACCCGTCCGTCGATCACGCGGGCCGTGGTGACCCCGTTCCGCACGGCGTGCAGGCAGCCCTCCATCTTGGGGACCATGCCGCTGGAGAGGTCGGGCAGCAGCTTCTCCAGCTGGCGGGCGGTGAGCCGGCTGATGACCTCGTCGCTGTTCGGCCAGTCCTCGTAGAGGCCCTCGACGTCGGTCAGGACCATCAGGGTCTCGGCGCCCAGCGCCGCAGCGAGTGCCGCAGCCGCCGTATCAGCATTGACGTTGTAGACATGTCCGTCGTCCTCGGAGCGGGCGATCGAGGAGATGACCGGGATCCGGCCGTCCTCGAGGAGCGCCTCGATGGCGCCGGTGTCGATGGCGGTGATCTCGCCGACCCGGCCGATGTCGATGCGTTCGCCGTCGACGAGCGGCCGGTGCTTGACGGCGGTGATGGTGTGGGCGTCCTCACCGGTGAGGCCGACGGCGAGCGGGCCGTGCTGGTTGAGCAGCCCGACGAGCTCGCGCTGGACCTGGCCGGCCAGGACCATCCGTACGACGTCCATGGCCTCTTCGGTGGTGACCCGCAGGCCGGCCTTGAACTCGCTGACGATGCCGTTGCGGTCGAGGGCGGCGCTGATCTGGGGGCCGCCGCCGTGCACGACGACCGGCTTGAGGCCGGCGTGGCGCAGGAAGACGACGTCCTGGGCGAACGCGGCCTTGAGGTCGTCGTCGATCATGGCGTTGCCGCCGAACTTGATGACGACGGTCTTGCCGTGGTGGCGGGTGAGCCAGGGCAGCGCCTCGATGAGGATCTGGGCCTTCGGGAGGGCGGTGTGTTTCCGCGCGGTGTTGGTCATGACGAGTACGCGCTGTTCTCGTGGACGTAGTCGGCGGTGAGGTCGTTCGCCCAGATGACGGCGGACTCGGAGCCGGCGGCCAGGTCGGCGGTGATGGTGACCTCCCGGAAGCGCATGTCGACGAGCTCGCGGTCCTCGCCGACGGAGCCGTTCCTGCAGACCCACACGCCGTTGATGGCGACGTTGAGCCGGTCGGGCTCGAAGGCCGCCCGCGTGGTGCCGATGGCGGAGAGCACCCGGCCCCAGTTGGGGTCCTCGCCGTGGATCGCGCACTTGAGGAGGTTGTTGCGGGCGATGGACCGGCCCACCTCGACGGCGTCGTCCTCGGTCGCCGCGTTGGTCACCTCGATGCGGATGTCCTTGCTGGCGCCCTCGGCGTCGCCGATGAGCTGGCGGGCGAGGTCGTCGCAGACGGCCCGTACGGCCTCGGTGAACTCGTCCGGCGCGGGGGTGGTGCCGGAGGCGCCGGAGGCGAGGAGGAGGACGGTGTCGTTGGTGGACATGCAGCCGTCGGAGTCGACCCGGTCGAAGGTGACGCGGGTGGCGCCCCGCAGGGCGCCGTCGAGGCCCGCCGCGTCGACGTCGGCGTCGGTGGTGAGGACGACGAGCATGGTGGCGAGGCCGGGGGCGAGCATGCCCGCGCCCTTGGCCATGCCGCCGACGGTCCAGCCGTCCTTCGTCACGACGGCCGTCTTGTGCACGGTGTCGGTGGTCTTGATGGCGATGGCGGCCTTCTCGCCGCCGTGCTCGGAGAGTTCGGCGGCGGCCTCCTCGACGCCGGGCAGGAGCTTGTCCATGGGGAGCAGGACGCCGATGAGGCCGGTGGAGGCCACGGCGACCTCGCCCGCGCCGACGTCCGTGCCCTGCTTGCTCAGGACCTCGGCCACCTTCTCGGCGGTGGCGTGGGTGTCCTGGAAGCCCTGGGGGCCGGTGCAGGCGTTGGCGCCGCCGGAGTTGAGGACGACCGCGGTCAGTTCGCCGTCGGCGAGGACCTGCTGCGACCAGATGACCGGGGCGGCCTTGACGCGGTTGGAGGTGAAGACTCCCGCGGCGGCGCGGCGGGGCCCGGTGTTGACCACGAGGGCCAGGTCCGGGTTGCCGTTCGACTTGATCCCGGCGGCGATGCCCGCCGCCGTGAATCCCTTCGCTGCGGTGACGCTCACGGAGCGACTCCAATCGTGGAAAGTCCGGTGGCCTCGGGGAGCCCGAGGGCGATGTTCATGCTCTGCACCGCACCGCCTGCGGTGCCCTTGGTGAGATTGTCGATGGCGCTGATGGCGATGATCCGGTTCGCGGCCGCGTCGTACGTGACCTGTACCTGAACGGCGTTGGAACCGTAGACGGACGCCGTGGCCGGCCACTGTCCCTCGGGGAGCAGGTGGACGAAGGGCTCGTCCGCGAAGGCCTTCTCGTACGCGGTCCGTACGGCCTCGGCGGTGACGCCCGGCTTCGCGGCGGCCGTGCAGGTGGCGAGGATGCCGCGGGGCATCGGGGCCAGGGTGGGCGTGAAGGAGACGGTGACCCGCTCCCCCGCGGGACCGCTGAGGTTCTGGATCATCTCGGGGGTGTGGCGGTGTCCGCCGCCCACGCCGTACGGGGACATGTTGCCCATCACCTCGCTGCCGAGCAGGTGCGGCTTGGCCGCCTTGCCCGCACCGGACGTGCCGGACGCGGCGACGATCACGGCCTCCGGCTCGGCGAGGCCGTCGGCGTACGCCGGGAACAGCGCGAGCGAGACCGCGGTCGGGTAGCAGCCGGGCACCGCGATGCGCTTGGACCCCTCCAGGGCGGCGCGGGCGCCCGGCAGCTCGGGGAGGCCGTAGGGCCAGGTCCCGGCGTGCGGCGAGCCGTAGTACGTCTCCCAGTCGGCCGGGTCCACGAGCCGGAAGTCGGCGCCCATGTCGACGACGAGCACGTCCGGCCCGAGCTGTTCGGCCACGGCCGCGGACTGTCCGTGCGGCAGCGCGAGGAAGACCACGTCGTGGCCCGCCAGCTCCTCGGCGGTGGTCGGCACGAGCACCCGGTCGGCGAGCGGCAGCAGGTGCGGCTGCAGGCCGCCGAGCCGCTGGCCCGCGTTCGA
The DNA here is from genome assembly GCF_040815545.1 of Streptomyces sp. LMG1-1-1.1. Taxonomy (NCBI): domain Bacteria; kingdom Bacillati; phylum Actinomycetota; class Actinomycetes; order Kitasatosporales; family Streptomycetaceae; genus Streptomyces; species Streptomyces sp. LMG1-1-1.1. The sequence goes on from NZ_JBFPNH010000002.1 coordinate 88,372, forward strand.
GTGGCCGGTCAGGGCCCCGATCTCCACGTGCGGGTGTCCCAGGAGCAGGCGCAGGAGCTCTCCGCCCGCGTATCCGCTCGCGCCCGCCACTGCTACTCGTACCGTCATGGAAACCCTCCTCATGGATGGCATGACTATACGCACGTCCGCAGTTTTATGCAACGACTATCCGGCCAACCCGGCGGCCGGCCGGGGCGCCCCCGTCGCCCCGGCCGGGAGCGCACGCTCAGCTCTTGGCGGCGCCGAACCACTGGGAGAGGTGGTCGAGCAGGGCCTGCTGGTCGTCCCCGGCCCAGGCGACGTGGCCGTCGGGGCGGAGGAGGAGGGCGGGGAGGTCGAGGTCGTCGCCGGTGGCGATCTCCTGGGGGATGCCGGTGACGTGGTCGACGCGGTCCGCCCAGCCCTGGAGCGAGAGGCGGCCGGCGGGGTCGAGGAGGACGCCGTGGCCGTTGCGCATCAGCTCGTAGAGGCGGCCTTCCTTCAGCTGGACGTCGCGGAGGCGGCGACCGAGGAGTTCCTGGCCCTCGCCGAAGTCGTAGCGGACGTCGACGGCGGTGATGAAGCCGGTGATGTAACGGTTCACCTCCTCGAAGTCCATCAGCCGGGAGAACAGCTCGCGGAGCGCGGTCGCGCCCGGGTCGGTCCCCAGAAGGGTGATCGCGGCGCGGGTGTTGGCCAGGACGGCGGCGCCGACCGGGTGGCGTTCGGCGTGGTAGGTGTCGAGCAGGCCGTCCGGCGCCCAGCCGTTCACCTCGGCGGCCAGCTTCCAGCCGAGGTTGAAGGCGTCCTGGACACCGAGGTTGAGGCCCTGGCCGCCGGTGGGCGGATGGATGTGCGCGGCATCGCCGGCCAGCAGCACCCGGCCGACGCGGTAGCGGTCCGCCTGCCGGGTGGCGTCGCCGAACCGGGACAGCCAGCGCGGCGAGTGGACGCCGAAGTCGGTGCCCGCGACGGCCCGCAGTCGCTGCTTGAACTCCTCGATCGTCGGCGCGGCCGTACGGTCCTCCGACACGCCGTCGGCGGGCACGATGACCCGGTACACCCCGTCCCCGATGGGGGCGAGGCCGAACCGCAGCTGGGTCTTGCGGACCTCCGCCACGACGGCGGCGACCGTCTCCGCGTCCGACGTCAGCTCCATCTCGCCCAGCAGCGTCTCGACCGTGGCGGTCTCGCCGGGGAATCCGACGCCGACCAGCTTGCGCACCGCGCTGCGGCCGCCGTCGCAGCCGACGAGGTAGCGCGAGCGCAGCGACGTGCCGTCCGCGAGTTCGACGGTCACCCCTTCGTCGTCCTGGTCCAGCCCCACCACCTCGCGGCCGCGCCGGATCTCGACGCCGACCTCGACCGCGTGCTCTTCCAGCAGCCGCTCGGTGACCGGCTGGGGCGTGGCGAGGCCGTAGCCATGAGCCGTGTCCAACCCGTCGGGCCACGACTTGGCGATGCCTCCGAAGAGTCCGCCGACCTGGAACTTCTCGCTGACCGCGAGGAACCGGTCGAGCAGGCCGCGCAGATCCATCAGCTCGACACTGCGCGCGTGCAGCCCCTGCCCGCGGGACTGCTTGGTCGGCTCGGTCAGCTTCTCCAGGACGACCACGCCCACGCCGGCCAGCCGTAGCTCGGAGGCCAGCATGAGGCCGGTCGGTCCGCCGCCGACCACGATCACGTCAAACACTCGGAAACCCCGTTCGAAGAGAAGATCGGGCATAGCGCCCGGGGAGCCGCGTACACCCCGTGACGTACGCGGCACGGACTTGCGTTTCCGCAGGTCCTGGCCTTGGCGGACCATTCTGGTGCACCACCGGGGCCTTGCCGCAAGACCCCCTGTGCGCTATACCTTGAGAGTGGCAAGGGGTGCGGAACTCCTTGCCTTTTGTTTTGTGTCGGCAGGGGTTCCGCGGGGCCCCCGCCTCGGGGTGTCGCACACCCGGCGTTGCATGACCATGCGGAATGATGCATACTCTTCCTATGTCCAAGGTCCTCACCTCCCTGCCCGCCGGCGAGCGCGTCGGCATCGCCTTCTCCGGCGGACTCGACACCTCCGTCGCGGTCGCATGGATGCGCGACAAGGGCGCCATCCCCTGCACCTACACCGCCGACATCGGCCAGTACGACGAGCCCGACATCGCCTCGGTGCCCGGCCGCGCCAAGACCTACGGCGCCGAGATCGCGCGCCTGGTCGACTGCCGCGCGGCGCTGGTCGAGGAGGGCCTTGCCGCACTCACCTGCGGCGCGTTCCACATCCGCTCGGGCGGCCGCGCCTACTTCAACACCACCCCGCTCGGCCGCGCCGTCACCGGCACCCTCCTGGTGCGGGCGATGCTCGAGGACAACGTCCAGATCTGGGGCGACGGCTCGACCTTCAAGGGCAACGACATCGAGCGGTTCTACCGCTACGGCCTGCTCGCCAACCCGCACCTGCGGATCTACAAGCCCTGGCTGGACGCGGACTTCGTGACCGAGCTCGGCGGCCGCAAGGAGATGTCGGAGTGGCTGCTCGCCCACGAGCTGCCCTACCGCGACAGCACGGAGAAGGCGTACTCCACCGACGCCAACATCTGGGGCGCCACCCACGAGGCCAAGACCCTGGAGCACCTGGACACGGGCGTCGAGACCGTCGACCCGATCATGGGCGTGAAGTTCTGGGACCCGTCGGTCGAGATCGCCACCGAGGACGTCACGATCGGCTTCGAGCAGGGCCGCCCGGTGACGATCAACGGCAAGGAGTTCTCCTCCCCCGTCGACCTGGTCATGGAGGCCAACGCCATCGGCGGCCGCCACGGCATGGGCATGTCGGACCAGATCGAGAACCGGATCATCGAGGCCAAGAGCCGCGGTATCTACGAGGCCCCCGGCATGGCGCTGCTGCACGCCGCCTACGAGCGCCTGGTCAACGCGATCCACAACGAGGACACCCTCGCCCAGTACCACAACGAGGGCCGTCGCCTCGGCCGGCTCATGTACGAGGGCCGGTGGCTCGACCCGCAGGCCCTCATGGTCCGCGAGTCCCTCCAGCGCTGGGTCGGCGCCGCCGTCACCGGCGAGGTCACGCTCCGGCTGCGGCGCGGCGAGGACTACTCGATCCTCGACACGACGGGCCCGGCGTTCAGCTACCACCCGGACAAGCTGTCCATGGAGCGCACCGAGGACTCCGCGTTCGGCCCGGTCGACCGGATCGGCCAGCTCACCATGCGGAACCTCGACATCGCCGACTCCCGCGCCAAGCTGGAGCAGTACGCCGGCCTCGGCCTCATCGGCGCCGGCAGCCCCTCCATCGGCGCCGCCCAGGCGGCCGCCACCGGGCTGATCGGCACCATGCCCGAGGGCGGCGCCGAGGCCATCGCATCCCGCGGTGACGTCTCCGACGACGACGAGATGCTCGACCGCGCCGCGATGGAGTTCGGCACGGACTGACCGGCACCTCCGCCACCCCGAAGGGGCCGGCCCGACGCCAGTGGCGTCGGGCCGGCCCCTTCTTCGGCTCCCCGCGTGCACGGGCGCGCGGGGGCAGGACCAGAATCACGTGCACGCACGACGTACGAGCACGGCGCACCTGTACGAGCAGGCACGACGCACACGTACACGTACACGTGCTCGTGCACGTACCGCGTACGTGCACGACGTACGAGAACGAGTCAGGACGGGTGGGACCGCGAGCGGTCCGCCGAGGGGGGCAGAGCACGATGACGGAGACGGCACAGGCGGTCGACCAGGCGGCGGAACAGGACTGCCCCGAGTGCGGGACGCGGGTGAGGGGCGGCGGACGGTACGTCACGTGGTGCGCCGCCTGCGACTGGAACGTGGACCCCGAGGTGCGGCACGAGGAGCCACGCGGGCGCGTGGAGCGCTTCCGGCGGAGCCTGGCGCACCGGCACGGGGAGCAGCTCTTCGCGGAGCTCTCGGGCGGGACGGAGATCCCGGCCCACGCGGGCGCGTCGGACGGCGCGGAGCTCCCGGGGCGGGGCGCGGGCGACGCGCGGCGCCGGTCCGGGAGGGACGGCGTGCTCGCGGCGGCTCTCGCCGTTGCGGTCCACGGGGTGACGGTCGCCCTGCTCGCGGGCGGACTGTGGCTGCTCGTCGCCCGGTGGGGCCACGGCCTGCTGCCCGCGCTCGGGGGCCTGCTCATCGCGCTCGCCGTCGTACTGCGGCCCCGGTTCGCCAAGCTCGCGCGGCTGTCGGGCGATCTGCCCGTGCTGCGGCGGCAGGACGCGCCTCGGCTCTTCGCGCTGCTCGACGAGATCGCGGAGCACGTCGGCACGACCGGCGTACGGGTGGTGGTGATCGGGGCGGACGCCAACGCCTCGGTGACCACCTACGGCATCCGGCAGCACCGCGTGCTCCGCCTCGGTCTCGGCCTGTGGCGGATCCTGTCCCCGCAGGAGCGGATCGCCGTCCTCGGTCACGAGTTCGGCCACTACGCGCACGGGGACACCCGCCGCGGCCTCCTCGTCGGCAGCGCCTTCCAGTCGCTGGCGACCTGGCGTTACACGCTGGCCCCGAAGGAGCCCGACAACCTGATGGACGACCTCGTCAACCTGCTGACCGCTCCGCCCCGGCTGCTCGTCGAAGGCGCGCTCGTCCTCCTGGAGCACCTCACCCTCCGCGACTCGCAGCGCGCCGAGTACCTCGCCGACGCGTCCGCCGCGCACGCCGGGGGCACGGTGGCGGCGGCCGGCCTGATGGACCGTCTCCTCGTCTCCGGCAGCGTCGAGGGGGAGCTCCGGCGCGAGGTCGTCGCGGCGCGGACCCGGATCGGCGGCGTGCGCCGCGAGGATCCCGCCACGGGGTTGTGGGAACGCGTCGCCGCCCACGGCGCCTCGATCCCGGCGTGCGAGTACGAGCGCCTGCGTCGCGTCGCGGAGCGGCGCGGCCACCAGGTGGACTCCACGCATCCCCCGACCCACCTGCGCCACCGCCTGCTGACCGGGGGCGAGGAGGCCGCGGCCCGGATCGTGCTCGACCCGGCACGGTCCGCGGAGGTCGAGGCGGAACTCGCCGACCCGGCGCTGCGCGTGGCCCGGGCGGTCGTCCGGGGCTGACTCCTGGCTCCGCGGCGCCGAACCCGCTTTCGGGCGCTGTCACATCCGGGCCGGTACCCGCGTCAACCGGGTGACGGAACCTACGAGGAGTGTGACGCCATGTCCGACGACACGTTTCTGACCGCCCTGAACCTCCGTTTCGACGCCCACGAGCACCAGTTGCGGGGCGTGGCCCTCCGGATGATGGGGTCCCCGGCCGAAGCCGAGGAGATGCTCGCGGCGGCCCGGGCGGGCCTCGGCCGTGACGAAGGGGCCGCCGTACGAGCCTGGCTGACGGCCCTCGTCGGCCAGGCCTGCGTGCGCGGCCTCCAGGAACGGGCCGCGACCGGACCATGGCGCGGGCAGGGTGCGGCGGACGGTTCCGGAGCCAGGTCGGGCGCGACGGACGAGGACACCCCCACGGGCGCCACGGTGGGCACGACGGACACGGGCACCCCCACGGGCGCCGTGGCGGGTATGGCGGAGACGGACACCCCCACGGGAGTCTCGGTGGATACGACGGACACGGACGCCACCACGGGCGCCCGGCCCGCCGGGGGCGAGGAGCCCGCTCGGGGCGCGCCGGGAGCGGCGAGACCCACCCGGTCCGGAAGACCTCCCACCGACGACTCGGCCGCCACGTCCGCGGCAGGCGCCGAGTCCGCTACAGGCGTCGAGTCCGTGTGGCTGGCCCTGCTCGTCGTACTGGAGTCGCTGGGGGCCGCGGAGCGGATCGCGTACGTGCTGCACGACCTCTTCGGGCTGCCGCCGGCCGAGGCGGCGCGGATCACCGGGGACTCGCCGGTGGAGGTGACGCGGCTGGCGCGACGGGCGCGGGAGCGGGTCCGGGGCGTCGGGACGGTCCGGGGCGCCGACGATCCCGGGCGGCAACGGACGCTGGTGGACCGGTTCCTGGCGGCCGCACGCGCGCGTGACGCCCGCGCGCTGGCGGCCGTCCTCGATCCGGACGTCGTGGCGTACTCCGACCGGGGCCCGGTGCACGGCGCCCCCGCCGTCGCCGAGGGCGCCGCGGCCTTCGCGCGGTTCGCCGACGCGTCCCGGCCCGCACTGGTCGACGGGTCGGTCGGCGCGGTCGCCTTCGTCGGGGGCCGTCCGGTCGCGGCGCTGACGTTCACCTTCCGCCGGGAACGCATCGCCACGCTCTCGGTGACCGCCGGGGAGGACCGGGTCAGGGCCCTGGACCTGGCCTTCCCCGACTGGTGAGGGGTCGGCCGGGGAGCCGCTCGATCCGGCCGGTCGTCGTGCCGGCGGCACCCCCTAGCCTGAAGGCATGATGATCAACGCACAGACCCGTGTCCGGGTCGCTCGCCCTTCGCGGGACATCGCCGCCGCCGAGCGGTTCTACGTCGACGGGCTGGGGCTCGTGGTGCAGTGGCGGAGCACCGACCCCGAGCCGGGGAAGCACGAACTGCTGATGGTCGGACCCGCGGACGGGAGCTGGCACTTCGAGCTGACCCGCGATCCCGGGAACCCGCTGGAACCGGCCCCGACCGTCGACGACCTGTTCGTCGTCTACCTCGGCGCGCCGGTCGAGGACGAGCAGGTGGAGCGGCTCCTCGCCGCCGGCGGCACCCGCGTCACCCCGCACAACCCGTACTGGGACGAGTGGGGCGTCACCATCGCCGACCCGGACGGCTACCAGCTCGTCCTGTGCTCCCGTAACTGGGGCGGATGAGCCGGGCCGGCCCGGCTCTTCACGGACCGGCCCGGGCCCGCTGACATGAAGCGGGCCCAGGCCGCCCGGGGCGGCTCCTACGCCTGCCGTACGGCGCGCAGGACGACGAACTTCGCGTCGCTGGCGACGAGTTCGCTGTTGCCGAAGATGCGGCGGAGGGTGACGTGGTAGCCGAGGTGGCGGTTGCCGACGACCCACAGCTCGCCGCCGGGGCGGAGGGCGCGCCGGGCGTCGGCGAACATCCGGCGGGAGGTGCGGTCGGTGGTGGCCTGGTGGGTGTGGAACGGGGGGTTGTTGAGGACGAGGTCCACGGAGCCGGCGGGCAGGTCGGAGAGGCCGTCGCCGACGAGGAACTCGGCCGTGCGCCCACCGCCCACGTGGGTGCGGAAGTTCTCCTCGGCCGACGCGACCGCCTGGTACGACTCGTCGGCGAAGACCAGCTCCGCCTCGGGTTCGTGGAGGGCGATGGCGAGGCCGACGACGCCGTTGCCGCAGCCGAGGTCGGCGACGCGGGCGCGGCCGAAGCCGCCGGGGAGGTTGGCGAGGAGGAAGCGGGTGCCGATGTCGAGGCGGTCGGCGCAGAACACGCCGGCGTGGTTGGTGACGGTGAGCCCGGGCAGGCCGGGCGCGGGGGTGTCGGCCGGGAGGTCGTACCGGTACGGCCAGGGGTTCCGGCTCGGGGTGAGGGCCGGGTCGGGGGTGGTGTGGATCAGCCGGGCCTTCTTCACCGCGAGGGAGGTGCGGGTGGGGCCGAGGATCCGCTCGAAGAGCTTGAGGGTGGAGGTGTGGATGTCCTTGACCATGCCGGTGCCGACGACGACGGTGCCCTCGTGCACTGCGGGCGCGAGCCGGTGCAGCTGGTCCTCCAGGAGCGCGAGGCTCTTGGGGACGCGGACGAGGAGCACGTCGATCCGCGCGGGCGGCGGGTCCTGCGTGGTAAGCAGGCGGACGGCGTCCGGGGCGGCCCCGGCGCGCGCCAGGTTGGCCTCGGTGGCACGGCGGCCGAGGTACGAGTCGGAGATCTGGACGAGCTCGCCCGGACCGGCGGCCTGCAAGGCGGTGACGAGTGCTCCCCAGCGGTCGCCGAGGACGGCGACGGTGCCGGACAGGTCGGTACCGTCCTCGGCCAGCCGGCCGAGGAGGTACTCGTCGGACGCGTCCCAGGCGCGCAGTTGGTCGCGCGGGTCCTCGGGAAAGCGGGTCAGCGTGAAGGCGCCCCATGACGTGGTCAAACGGTTCATCGTGCTCTCAGGCTAGCCGGTCGCCCGCGCCCCGCTCGCCGGATGCTCGTCTGTTCAGCGCAAGGCCGTGTCGAGGTGGAGGTGCCAGAGGCCGGGGCGGCCGGTGAGGGTGACGGTGGAAAGGGGGCGGACGTCGACGTTCCAGTACGTGGCGGGCGGTGCCTTGAGGGCGTACACGAGGGCGGCCCGTACGACGGAGGGTTCGGCGACGGCGACGATGGCGCCGTCGTCGGCGGGCCGGGTGTCGAGCCAGTTCCCTATCCGGGTGATGAAGGCGAGGAGCGGTTCGCCGCCGTGCGGGGCGGTGCGGGCGTCGGTGAGCCAGGCGTCGACGGCGGCCGGTTCCAGGGCTGCGACCTCGGCGAGGGTCAGGCCGCGCCAGCGGCCCATGTCGCAGTCACGCAGCGCGGGCTGGGCGAGGGGTGCGTAACCGAGGGCGGTGCCGGTGGCGCGGCTGCGCGGGGTCGGGGAGCAGTAGCGCAGCTCGGCGGAGCCGAGCGGGATGAGCGCGGGCGCGGCCTGCTGCACCTCGTACCAGCCGGCCTCGTCGAGCGGCCGGTCGTCGTCGAAGCGTTCGGCGAGCAGGGAGGAGCTGCGTGCCGCCGTGACGAGCGTCACCCGAAGACTCATGGCCGCGATCGTGAGGCCGGTGGCCCCGCAGGTCAAGGGGTCGATTCGCGGGACGGGAGGGGGCAGGGCTCACTGCTGCCCGAGAGCCATCCACTTGTCCGGATTCTGGAGTGGCGTGAAACCGACCTTCTCGTACACGCCGTGCGCGTCGGCGGTGGCGAGCAGGATGCGGCGCAGCCCGTACGGCGCCAGGTGGTCGCGGACGGCGGCCACGAGCGCGGTGCCGAGACCGGTGCCGCGGGCCGGGCGGTCGACGTAGACGTCGCAGAGCCAGGCGAAGGTGGCGTAGTCGGTGACGACGCGCGCGTAGGCGCTCATCGCGCCGGTCTCGCGGTCGTAGGCCCCGAGGTTGAGCGAGGACGCGATGGCGCTGTCCTGCTTCTCCCGAGGTCGGCCGAGGGCCCAGTAGGCGTCCGTGGAGAGCCAGTGGTGGACGAGGGCGGCGTCGATCCGCGCGGGGTCGGCTGAGATCTCGTACGCCCCGTGCATGAGGGGACCTGCGGGGGTGTCGGGGAGCGCGCTGTGGTTCATGGCCGCAGGTTTCCAGGAACGGCGGCGGGTTGTCAGGTGAATTTGCCCCGGGCCAAGGCCGGTCCGGGCCCGGCCGGGACGTCCGCCCGGCCGGGCCCGCCGCTCACGCGGTGAGCTCGTCGACCGCCGTCCGCAGGCGGCGCACCCCTTCCGCGATCTCGGTGGGCCCCGCGACACCCGCGAAACTCAGCCGGATGTGCCCGGCGGGGGGTTCGGCGCAGAAGTAGGGGCGGCCGGGAGCGGCGGCGACGCCGGCCCGCAGCGCGGCGGCGAGGAGGGAGGCCTCGGGCAGGGCGTCGGGGAGGCGGAGCCACAGGTGGTAGCCGCCGGAGGGGACGTGGGGCAGTGCCAGGCCGGGCAGGTCCTGGGCGACCGCGCCGGTCATCACCGTGCGGCGGCTCCTGAGCTCCTGGGAGACGGCGCGGAGGTGGCGGTGCCAGGCGGGCGCGCCGACGAGTTCGAGGGCGGCCTCCTGGAGGGGCCTGGGCACGAAGAAGCTGTCGACGACCTGGATGGCGCGCAGGCGCTCCAGGACGGGGCCGCGGGCGGCCAGGGCGCCGACGCGCAGGCTGGGCGAGGTGGCCTTGGTGAGCGAGCAGACGTGGACGACGACGCCGTCGGGGTCCTCGGCGGCGAGCGGGGCGGGCAGCGGCGGAGCGTCCTCGTGGACGAGCCGGCGGGCGAAGTCGTCCTCGACGACGAAGGCTCCGGCGGCGCGGGCGATCCGGACGACCTCCCGGCGCCGCTCCGGCCCGAGGACCGCCCCGGTCGGGTTCTGGAAGAGCGGCTGACACACGAACACGCGGGCGCCGGTGGCGCGGAAGGCGGCTTCGAGGAGTTCGGGGCGGACGCCGTCGGCGTCGGCGGGCACGGGGACGGGGCGGAGTCCCGCGGCGCGGGCGACGGCGAGCATGCCCGGGTAGGTGGGCGACTCGACGAGGACGGGGGTGCCGGGCGGGGCGAGGGCGCGCAGTGCGGTGGTGATGGCGGACTGGCCGCCGGCGGTGATGAGGATCTCGGCCGCCGTGACGCTGCCGCCGATCTCACGGGCGAACCACTCCCGCAGTTCGGGCAGGCCGTCGGTGGGCGGCCTGCCCCAGGCGCCGGGGCGCCGTCCCGCGCGGGCGAGGGCGGCGGCGAGGGCCTGCTGCGGCTGGAGGGAGGGGTGGAGGTAGCCGCCGTTGAACTCGATCACGCCGGGCGGCGGCGCGGAGAGGGTGACGAGGACGCCGGACGCGTCGACGGCGCGGGGCACGAGCTCGGTGGCGGTGTCGGCGCTGAGCGCGACCTCCTGCCAGGAGGTGTCGCCGGTGACGGGCGTGGGGGTGCGGGGCTCGGCACGGAAGGCGCCGGCGCCCGGGCGGGTGACGACGAGCCCTTCGGCGGCGAGCTGGGCGAGGGCCCGGGTGACGGTCACCGGGGAGACCCGGTACCGCTCGACGAGTGCGCGACTCGATGGCAGTTTTCCACCGGGTGAGTAGCGGTTGAGTTCCACCCGCAGGGATTTCGCCAGTTCCGCCACACTGCTACGCTCATGCATGAGAACACAGGATAGCGCTACTGCCTCCTCGACGATAGCGGTCTCCGCCACCGAGCAGACCGCCACCGGCCCGATCACCTCGACGCCCGAGACCGCGTCCGCCCCGGTCGGCGCCGACCCGGTCACCCGCGGCACCCTGCTCGCCGTCCTCGGCGTGGTGTCGTTCTCGCTCACCTTCCCGTCGACCGTCTGGGGTCTTGAGAGCTTCGGCCCCTGGTCCCTGGTGGCCGTGCGCTCCACCCTCGCCGCCCTCATCGCGGGCGCGTTCCTGCTCACCGGCCGGGTGCCGCTGCCCGACCGACGCCACTGGGCGGGCCTCGCCGTGGTCGCCGGCGGTGTCGTCGTCGGCTTCCCGCTCCTGACGACGCTGGCCCTGCAGACCTCCACCACCTCGCACGCCGCCGTCGTGGTGGGCCTGCTCCCGCTCACCACGGCGACCTTCGCCGCGCTGCGGACCGGCCGGCACCCGTCCCGCACCTTCTGGTTCGCGGCCGTGTCCGGCGCGGTGGTGGTGATCGCGTTCACGCTCAAGGAGAGCGGCGGGGCCGTGTCGCGGGGCGACCTGTACCTCTTCGGCGCGCTCCTCGTCTGCGCGGCCGGCTACACCGAGGGCGGACGGCTCGCGCGGCTCATGCCGGGCTGGCAGGTCATCGGCTGGGCCCTGGCCCTCTGCCTGCCGCTGATGGTGGCGGCCTCCGCGGTCGCGCTGTCCTTCGAGCCCGTCCACCTGAACGCCCACGGCGTCATCGGGCTGGTGTGGGTCGCCGCCGGCTCCACCTTCTTCGGCCTCTACGTCTGGTACCGGGGCATGGCGTCGATCGGCATCCCGAAGGCCAGCCAGCTCCAGCTCGCGCAGCCGCTGCTCACCCTGTTCTGGTCGGTCTTCCTGCTCGGCGAGACGCTGCCGCTGGCTGCCCCGGTCGCCGCGGTGGCGGTCCTCGTCTGCATCGCGGTGACCCAGCGGGCCAAGAGCTGACATGACGCATCGGGGTGAAGCAGGCCACAATGGCAGGTATACGCCCCAATCAGGTCAAGCCCGGTCGCGAGGAGGTCACCCCGATGCAGGCGAGCGTGGGCGACAAACTGCTGATGCACGGCCGGACCGTCGGTCACCACGACCGTACGGCCGAGGTCCTTCAGGTACTGGGGGAGAACGGCACTCCCCCGTACCGCGTGAAGTTCGACGACGACGGTCACGAGGCCCTGATGTCGCCGGGCCCCGACACCGTCGTACGCCACCACCCCCAGGAAGGGGCCCTCTGACCTCTCACGCCTTCGGCGGACGGACCCGGGTCGGGTAGTGGTCGGCCACCACGGCGGCCATCGCCCCGATCCGGTCCGTCGTGACCTCCTTCGCCGCGAAGAAGCCGTGCCCGCCGACCGCCGGATACGTGGCGGCGAGCGCGAGGTGGCGTGAGAGCTCCCGCGGGTCCTGCCACGCGGCGGGCTGGGCGGGATCGCCCGCCTTGTACAGCGCCTCGCCGATGTACAGGCCGACGCCGGTCCCCCGTACCACCGCGTCCCACCAGGGCAGCAGCTTGGCGTAGTCGGCGGCGGGCAGGCCGATGTGCCAGTACAGCTGCGGTACGACGTGGTCCAGCCAGCCCTCCCGGACCCACTTCCGGGTGTCGGCGTACAGATCGTCGTACGTCTGGACGCCGGCGCTGGTGTCCGAGCCCTCCGGGTCGGTGGCGGCGTTGCGCCAGACCCCGAAGGGGCTCACCCCGAAGGCCACGTGCCGCTTGGTCTCCTTGATCCGGCCGGACATCCCGGAGACCAGCAGATCGGTGTTGTGCCGCCGCCAGGACGCCTTGTCGGGGAAGTCGCCGCCGTACCGCGCGTACGCGTCGTCGTCGGCGAAGACCTGCCCGGCCACCGGGTACGGGTAGAAGTAGTCGTCCCAGTGCACGGCGTCGATGTCGTACCGCCGCACCGCGTCCAGCATCGCGTCCTGGACGAAGCTCCTGACCTCGGGCAGGCCCGGGTTGTAGTACAGCTTCCCGCCGTACGGCAGCACCCACTCCGGGTGGAGCCGGGCCGGATGGTCGGCGACGAGCCGGGCCGGGTCGGTGTGATTCGCCACCCGGTACGGGTTGAACCAGGCGTGCAGCTCGAGGCCCCGCGCATGGGCCTCGTCGACGGCCGTGCCCAGCGGGTCCCACCCCGGGTCGCGGCCCTGCGTACCGGTGAGGCACTGCGCCCACGGCTCGTACGGCGAGGGCCACAGCGCGTCGGCGGTCGGCCGGACCTGGAGCACGACCACGTTGAGGCGGCACGCGACCGCCGCGTCGAGATGGGCGAGGAGCTCGGCCCGCTGCGCCTCCGCCGACAGCCCGGCGCGCGAGGGCCAGTCGCGGTTGGCGACCGTCGCCAGCCACATGCCGCGGAACGCGCGCCGCCGGCGCGTTCTCCGCCGTACCGGCGGCGTGAGGTCCGCCGGCTGGGCGACGGCCGCGGCCGACGGGGCGCCGACCGCCGGAGTCGCTCCGGCCGGCATCGCCCCTGTCGCTCCCGTCACGGCGAACGCCGCCCCGGTGGCCCCGGCGACGAACCCTCTTCTGCCGATAGGCGGCACTTGTACCCCTCCTCTGTCGGATACGTCACACGCACCCGGACAGCATGCCCGCCCCGGACGATCGATCATCGGTTAATGAGCGGTAACGTCGTGGGGGTCGAGGCGGACGCACCGGAATCACACGGCGGCCCGCTGCCAGAGAAGAGCGAAAGGCACGAGGTGACGGACTCCATGGCCGACATTGAGCGCGTCGGAGTGGTGGGCTGCGGCCAGATGGGCGCGGGCATCGCGGAGGTGTGTGCCCGGAGCGGGCTCGAGGTGAAGGTCGCCGAGACCACCGGCGAGGCGCTGGAGATCGGCCGCACGCGGCTCTACAACTCGCTGGCGAAGGCCGCCGAACGCGGCAAGATCAGCGACGAGGAGCGGGACGCGACGCTGGCGCGCCTCAGCTTCACCACCGACCTGGGCGAGTTCGCCGACCGCGACCTCGTCATCGAGGCGGTCGTGGAGAACGAGCAGGTCAAGACCGAGATCTTCCAGGTGCTCGACCAGGTCATGACCCGGCCGGACGCCATCCTGGCCTCGAACACCTCCTCCATCCCGCTGGTGAAGCTGGCCGTGGCGACCTCCCGCCCCGACCAGGTCATCGGCATCCACTTCTTCAACCCGGCCCCGGTGCAGAAGCTCGTCGAGCTGATCCCGGCCCTCACCACCTCCGAGGGCACGATCAGCCGCGCCCAGGCCTTCGCGGAGAAGGCGCTCGGCAAGCACGCGATCCGCGCGCAGGACCGCTCCGGCTTCGTGGTCAACGCGCTCCTCGTGCCGTACCTGCTCTCCGCGATCCGGATGTTCGAGTCGGGCATCGCGAGCCGCGAGGACATCGACAACGGCATGGAGTACGGCTGCGCCCACCCGATGGGCCCGCTGAAGCTCTCCGACCTGATCGGCCTGGACACGATCGCGTCGATCGCCGACTCCATGTACGCCGAGTTCAAGGAGCCGCTGTACGCCGCTCCCCCGCTGCTCCAGCGCATGGTGGACGCGGGCCGGCTCGGCCGCAAGACGGGATCGGGCTTCTACCCGTACTCCTGACCGCTCCCCCCGAACACCGGACGGCCCGTACACCCGCACAGGTACGGGCCGTCCGGCTTTCTGTCCGCGTCCCCGGAGAGGCTCAGCCGAGGCGCAGGTGGTGGAGCATCAGCAGCCCGGCGGCCATGTTGGCGGCCGGGATCTCGCCCCGCGTGATCATGTCGGGTATCTGTTTCAGCGGGACCCAGGCCCGCAGCGAGGACTCGAACGCGTCCTCGGGCGGTCCGGTGTAGGTGGCCCGCTCCGCCCAGTAGAGGTGGTGGCGGGCGTCGCTGAGGCCGTTGGAGGGCTCGACGGTGAGGAGATGGCGCAGCGGCCCCGGCCGCCAGCCGGTCTCCTCCTCCATCTCGCGGGCGGCGGCGGCCTCGATGTCCTCGCCGTCCTCGACGACGCCGGCGGCCAGCTCCCAGCCCCAGCTGTCGGTGATGAAGCGGTGGCGCCAGAGCATCAGGACTTCGTCCGCGTCGTTGACGGCGGTCGCGACGGCGACCGGACGGAGCCGGATCAGATAGTGGTCGAGGTGGCGGCCGTCCGGGAGTTCGACGTCCGCGAGGTTCACCCGGAACCAGCGATTCTCATAGACAGAGCGTTCGCTCAGTTTCGTCCACTGCACGTTCTTGCCACCTTCCGACTGGTCGGTGCTCGTTTGGTGGCAATATCGCAGCAGTTGAAGGCTCACAGGGGAACGCGTAGAGCCCCTTCGATCAGCGCCGCCGCCTCCTGGGCGTCGTGCCCGCCGCTCGCGAGGAGGTGCTCACGCACCTGGCGCAGCCGGTCCCGCAGCCGCCGCGACTCCATCCCCCGCGCCCGCTCCGTCATCTCGACCGCCGTGCGCGCCGCCCCGTCCGCCTCCCCCTGCCGCAGCTCGATCTGGCACAGCATCGCGAGCCGGTGCACCCGGCCCCGGTCGTGGGAGGGCGTCCCGACCGCGGCCGAGGCGTGCTCGAAGGCCGCCGGAAGGTCCCCCAGACGGAGCAGGGCCTCGGCGACCTGTACGTTGACGAAACCCGGCTGGACGTACCCCGTCTCGGCCGGCTCCTCCCCCGGGCTGATCCGCTCCGCCGCCGACTCCGCCCGCCGGATGCAGGCCAGCGCCGCCGTCCCGTCACCCAGGTGCGCGTACGCCTTCGCCTGCATCGCCGTCAGATCCGCGGCGAGCGCCGGCGTGATCTGCCGCCCCGCGGCCCGCAGCGCCGCCTCGGCGAACGCCACCGCCTGCCGGTACTCCGCCATGAACAGCGCCTGGTTGACGAGCAGCGCGATCACATAGGCGCCCAACCCCCGGTCCCCGCTGGCCTTCGCGAGCCGCAGCGCCTGGTGGAAGTAACGCTGCGCGAGACCGTGCGCGTCCGCGTCGTACGCACAGATTCCGGCCACCGCGACCAGCCCCCCGGTCGCCCGGTGCAACTGCCGGCCGAGGGGGTCGCTGTACGCGCCCCGCAGCAGCGGGGCGGTCTCCGTGGTGAGGAAGCCGACGATCCGGGCCCGGGTCGCGATGCCCCCGGCCCTGCGGTACATCTGCTCGTAGTGCGAACGGGCCGCGCTCAGCACGGAGATGTCCGCCGCCGAGACCCTCGCCCCCCGTCCGACGCGTGACACGTCCGCGTCCTCCGGCGGGTTCTCCCACTCCCACACCGGCATCACCGCGGGCGTACCGGTCACGGCCTGGGCCCCCAGCGTGTGCGGCCGCCGCTGCTCGTCGGAACGCCACAGCGCCGGCGCCCGCTCCACGAACCCGGAGAGCGGAGCGCCCAGCGCCGGCGGCGGCCCGCCCGGCACCCCGAGGCCGATGTCGTCGAGGGTCACCTGCCGGTGCAGCCGCGCGGCCAGCACCTCGCAGAGCAGGTCCGGCACCTGGCCGCGCGGCCGCTGGCCCTTCAACCAGCGCGCCACAGCGGTGTGTTCGTAGCGCAGGGCGAGACCCCTGGCCCGGCCGGCCCGGTTCACCCGGGCGGCGAGGCCGGCGTGGGAGACGCCCGCCTCGTCCAGCAGGGCGTCGAGCAGGGTGTTGGGCTGCATGGCCCCTCCGGTGACTCGGTGCACACACCCTAGGGCCGGCCGGGCCCCCAGGTGGCCGAATTCATACGGGTCAACCGCGTACGGGTTGTTTTCGTATGAGCCGACTTCACCCGGGCCGGTTTCGCACGGGGTGTGAACGGAGTACTCGTTCCGCCGGCCCGCGTGCTCTGCCGCGCCCGCCCCGCCCCCGGTTGACTGTGCTTCTCGCCGCAAGGCGACGACCGGGCCGCCGGCTCCCCCTCAACAGTGCGGCCGCCCGGTCCGCGTCGCCCGCCCCGCTGATCTGCCCGACACTCCGTGGCGGGGCGGGCGGCGCCGGCCCCGCAGCCTCCGCTCAGCAGTGCGAGGAGGGCGCGGGCCGGGAGCGGCGCAGCCCGGGTTCGGCGGGCTGCGCCGGTACCCGGACACGGTCGTTGCGCACGACGAGCAGCGCGACGTCGTCCGCCAGGCGGCCGCCCGTGTGGGCGAGGAGCGCCGCGTGGACCCGGCGGACCAGGGCGGCGGGCGCCTCGCCGGCGGGCCCGGCCAGGGCGGACTCCAGCCCGAAGAACCGCCCCCGGTGGTCGCGGGCCTCCTCGGCGCCGTCGGTGTACAGGACCAGCGTCTCGCCGGGCCGCAGCCGGGGCGCCGCGTACGGCACGAGGGCGGCGGGCAGCGGCAGCACTCCGAGCGGCGGCAGCGGATCGCCCACAGGAAGCCGCTCCACCCGTCGGCCGAGGCGGTAAGGGCCCGGGTGACCGCAGTTGAACACGGACAGCCGCCCGTCGGACCGGACCTCGAGGAGCAGCAGCGTCACGAACTCCTCCGCCGCCGGGTGGCGCGGCTCCGACCCGGCCCGCGCCGGATGCTCGTCCCGCGCCCGCTCCCTCAGGTGCCGTTCGAGCGCCCGCTCCAAGCGCCGCAGCACGCCCCCGAGTTCCGGCTCGTCATGGGCGGCCTCGCGGAAGCTCCCGAGGACGGCCACCACCGCGCCGAGCGCCGCGAGCCCGTGGCCCCGCACGTCCCCGATGACGATCCGCACCCCGTACGGCGTGGCCACCGCCTCGTACAGATCACCCCCGACACACGCCCCCCGCGTGGCCGACAACTGCCCCGCGGCCAGCGCCAGTCCGTCGAGGCGATCCGGCGGCGGGCGCAACAGCACCCGCTGCGTCGCCGCCGCCACGGCCCGCACCCGCGCCAGCTCACGCGCGAGGCCCCTGCGCAGCCCCAGCATCAGACCGGTGCCCACGGTGAGGAACACGACGCTCGTGGCGATCCTCATCGGCAGCCCCGGCTGCCGGGCCAGCGGACAACCGAACTTCCACGCCACGGCCACCGCACCCCACGCGGAGGGCAGAGCGAGCGGGGCCAGCCGGCGGAGCCGGGAGCCATCGGCGAGCAACGACCTGGTACGGATCATGCACGGCCCTTCCCGAGCCCCCGACAGCGCCCGAAGGCCCTGCGGCCCACAGGTCCGCCCCTGCGGCCGCGTCGATTCTGCCGACCGTACGGGGCACCGGGGAACACCCCCCGACCATCTCACCCGAAGGAGTGAGCACCCCCGGCGCGCCGCCCTCCGCCAGGCCTCCGCCACGCGCACGGGCAGGCGGCTGCCGCTCGCCCAATCCGTCACGCCGAGTGCCCTCCGGTACCGAAAGGCCTCCGCGTACCGGCCCCGCTTGCCGTGCGGCAACGCCGTCCGGAAACGCGCCCGAGCCGCAGGGGTGACGAGCGCGAAGGGCCGCCCCGGGGAATCCCCGGGGCGGCCCTTCGTTGCCGCTGTGCCGTACGGATCAGGCGCCGCGGAGGACGGCTCCCGTGCGGTCGGAGGCCAGGGCGACGGCCGCGTCGCGGGCGGCGGTGGCCTCGTCGACGGTGAGGGTGCGGTCCGTGGCGCGGAACTTCAGGGCGTAGGCCAGGGACTTGCTGCCCTCGGCGACCTGGTCGCCGGTGTAGACGTCGAAGAGGCGGATGGACTCGAGGAGTTCACCCGCGCCTTCGCGGAGCGCGGCCTCGACGTCGGCGGCGGGGACGCCGGCGCCGACGACGAGGGCGACGTCCTGGGTGGCGACCGGGAAGGCGGAGATACGGGGAGCCCGCAGGGGGCCCTCGTTCGCCTGCTCCAGGAGGTCCAGGTCGAGCTCCATGGCGCAGCTGCGGGCCGGGAGACCGTACGCCTTGACCACCCGCGGGTGGAGCTCGCCGGCGTGGCCGACGAGGACCTTCTCGCCGTCGATCTCGACGTGGAAGGCGGCGCAGCGGCCCGGGTGCCACGGGGCGTGCTGGTCGGCGCTGATGATCAGCTCGACACCGGCCTCGGCGGCCACGGTCCGGCCGGCCTCGACGGCGTCCGCCCAGTCGGACGGACGGCCCTTGCCCCACCAGCCGGCCTGCTCGCGCGCACCGGCGAGGACGACGGCGACGCGACGCGGCTGCCGGGGCAGCGCGGCGTTGACGACGGCGATCTCCTCGTCGGTGGGGCGGCGGTCGACGGGCAGGCGGACGGCGACGCCCGGCTCCCCGTCGAGCCGGAAGACCAGACCGGTCTCGAAGAGCGCCAGGTCGTGGCTGCCGCGGCTGTCGTTGCGGCGGAGCGCGCCGAGCAGGCCCGGGAGCAGCGTCGTACGGAGCGCGGGCTCCTCGTCGGAGAGCGGGTTGACGAGGGTGACGACACGGCGGCGGGCGTCGTCCGCGTCCAGGCCGAGGTGGTCGAGCGCCTGCTCGCCGATGAACGGGTAGTTCAGCGCCTCGACGTAACCGGCGCCGGCCAGGGCGCGGCCCACGCGGCGGTGGGTGCGCTGCCGCTCGGTGAGTCCGCGGCCGGCCGGGGGCTTGGGCAGCGTGGAGGGCAGGTTCTCGTAGCCCTCCAGACGGATGACCTCTTCGGCGAGGTCGTTCGGCTCGTTGAGGTCGGGGCGCCACGACGGCACGGTGACGACGAGCTCGTCCTGGCCGTAGACGTCGCAGCCGACCTCCTGGAGGCGGCGGACGACGGTCTCGCGGCCGTAGTCGACGCCCGCGACCCGGTCCGGGTGGTTCGCCGGCATGGCGATCGTGCGCGGCGCGGACGGCGCGCTGATCTCCGTGACGCCGGCCTCGGCGGTGCCGCCCGCGAGCAGCACGAGCAGGTCGACGGTGCGCTGCGCGGCAGCGGCGGCGGCCTGCGGGTCGACGCCGCGCTCGAAGCGCTTGGACGCCTCGGAGGACAGCTTGTGACGGCGGGCCGTGCGCGCGATCGAGATGGCGTCGAAGTGCGCCGCCTCGATGACGACCTCGGAGGTGCCGGTGACGAAACCGGTCTCGGGGTCGGTCTCCGGGTCGGCGATCTCCGTGTGGGCGCCACCCATGACGCCGGCGATGCCGATCGGGCCGCGGTTGTCGGTGATGACCAGGTCCGCGGCGTCCAGGACGCGCACGGTGCCGTCGAGGGTGGTGATCTTCTCGCCGGCCTCGGCGCGGCGGACCCCGATGGGGCCGTCGAGCCGGCTGCGGTCGTAGGCGTGCAGCGGCTGGCCGAGCTCCAGCATCACGTAGTTGGTGATGTCGACGGCGAGCGAGATCGGGCGCATGCCGGCCTTCTGGAGGCGGCGCTGCAGCCAGATCGGGGAGCGGGCCTCGGGCGCCAGACCGACGACGGTGCGCGCGGTGAAGCGGTCGCAGCCGATCGGGTCGGCGACCTGGACCGGGTAGCCGTACGAGTTCGGCGCGGGCACGTCGAGCAGCGCCGGGTCGCGCAGCGGCAGGCCGTAGGCGGTGGCGGCCTCGCGGGCGACGCCGCGCATCGACAGGCAGTAGCCCCGGTCCGGGGTGACGGCGATGTCGAGGACCTCGTCGAACAGCTCCAGGAGGACGGTGGCGTCGATGCCGACCTCGTGCTCCGGGGGCAGCACGATGATGCCGTGCGTGCCGTCGCTGCCCATGCCGAGCTCGTCGCCGGAGCAGATCATGCCCCGGGAGACCCGTCCGTAGGTCTTGCGCTCGGCGATCCGGAAGTCACCGGGGAGCACGGCGCCGGGCAGGGCCACGACGACCTTGTCGCCGACGGCGAAGTTCCGCGCGCCGCAGATGATCTCCTGGGGCTCGCCGGTGCCGTTGGCCTGGCCGACGTCGACGGTGCAGAAGCGGATGGGCTTCTTGAACTCCGTCAGCTCCTCGATGGTGAGGACCTTGCCGACCACCAGCGGGCCGGTCAGGCCGGCGCCGAGCTGCTCGACGGCCTCGACCTCGAGGCCTGCCGAAATGAGCTTGGCCTGGACGTCGCGGCCGGTCTCCGTCGCCGGCAGGTCGACGTACTCCCGCAGCCAAGAAAGCGGGACCCGCATCAGATCTCCATCCCGAACGGCCGGGTGAACCGGACGTCACCCTCGACCATGTCTCGCATGTCTTCCACGTTGTGGCGGAACATCAGCATCCGCTCGATGCCGAACCCGAAGGCGAATCCGCTGTACTTGTCGGGGTCCACACCGCAGGCGACGAGCACCTTCGGGTTGACCATGCCGCAGCCGCCGAGCTCGATCCAGCCCTCGCTGCCGCAGGTGCGGCAGGGACGCTCCGGGTTGCCGACGGACTCGCCGCGACAGACGTAGCAGAGCATGTCCATCTCGGCGGACGGCTCGGTGAAGGGGAAGAAGTTCGGGCGGAGCCGGGTCTTCATGTCCGGGCCGAAGAGCGCCTGGACCATGTGGTCGAGGGTGCCCTTGAGGTCGGCCATGGTGAGGCCCTCGTCGACGGCGAGCAGCTCGATCTGGTGGAAGACCGGGGTGTGCGTGGCGTCGAGCTCGTCGGTCCGGTAGACGCGGCCGGGGCACACGACGTAGACCGGGGGTTCCCGGTCGATGAGGGTGCGGGCCTGGACCGGCGAGGTGTGGGTCCGCAGCACGACGCCGGACTCGTCGCCCGTGGTGACGCCCGTTCCCTCCGGGGTGGTTCCCTGGACGAAGAAGGTGTCCTGCATCTGGCGCGCCGGGTGGTCCGGTACGAAGTTGAGGGCGTCGAAGTTGAACCACTCCGCCTCGACCTCGGGACCCTCGGCGACCTCGTACCCCATGGAGACGAAGACGTCGGAGACGCGCTCCATGAGCGTGGTCAGCGGGTGGCGGGCGCCGGCCGGGACGCGGTCGTACGGCAGGGTGACGTCGACGGCCTCCTCGACGAGGACGCGGGCGTCGCGCTCGGCCTCGAGCTCCGCCTGGCGGGCGGCGAGCGCCTTGGAGACGGCGCCGCGGGCCTGGCCCACGACCTTTCCGGCGGCGGCCTTGGCCTGCGGGGGCAGGGCGCCGATCTCGCGGTTGGCGAGCGCCAGCGGCGAGGTGCCACCGGTGTGCGCGGTCTTCGCCTGTGCGAGCGCGTCGAGGTCGCCCGCGGCGGCGAAGGCGGCGAGCGCCTCGTCCCGCATGCGCTCGATCTCTTCCGGTTTCAGTGCCTCGACCTCAACCGGGTCGTACGACTTATTGGGTGCGGACATCTCTTCCCGTGCTTCCGTTGGCTGGCTGGGCGGCCCCGCTCGACGTCAAGGGCGCAAACGTGCCAAAGGTCGAGTCTAACGGGGCGCGGGGACGCGAATGAGCCCATGGGCGACCCGGGCGGCCTCTGATCTCGTACGGTCTCGCCTGCTGAGACGTCAGAGGAGGTGGGCCGGGGTGCCGACGGGCAGGATAAATCGGAATTCGGCCCCGCCTCGGGGGCCGCGTCCGACGGTGATGGTGCCGCCGTGGGCCTCGACGACGCCCTTGACGATGTAGAGGCCGAGTCCGGTGCCGCCGCGCTTGCTGCCCCGCCAGAAGCGGGTGAAGACGCGGTTCATCGACGCCTCGGGGATACCGGGTCCCTCGTCGCTCACGGTGACCTCCGTCCCCTCTTCTCCGTCCTCGCCCGCCGTGGCGGGTGCCACCTCGATGGTGACGGTTCCGTCGCCGTGGCGCACCGCATTTTCGAGGAGGTTGCCGAGGATCTGGTCGATCTTGTCGGGGTCGGCCCAGAGTGCGGGCAGCTGGGGCCTGATCCGGACGAAGAAGCGGCCCGGGGGCTGTCCGCCGGTGGTGTGGACCTGGATGTGGCGGCCGATCGCGGCGGCGAGGTCGACGGGCTGGCGGCGCACTTCGAGCCGGCCGGAGTCGATCCTGGAGATGTCGAGGAGTTCGGCGATGAGCCGCTTGATGCGGCCGGCGTCGGCGTCGACGGTCTCCAGCATGAGGCGCTTCTGCTCGTCGGTGAACCGCTCCCACTTGTCGAGGAGCGTGGCGGTGAAGCCCTTCACCGAGGTGAGCGGGGAGCGCAGTTCGTGGGCGACGGTGGCGATGAGTTCGGCGTGGCTGCGCTCGGTGCGGCGCCGGGCGTCGGTGCCGCGGAGCGAGACGACGACCCGGCGGACCGGCCCGGTGGGGTGCTCCCGGACGTACCGGGCGGAGACGAGGACCTCGCGGCCGCCGGGGAGCAGCAGGTTGCGCTCGGGCTGGCCGCGGCGGATGGCGAGGCCGTCGTACGGGTCGGTCAGCGCCCACCAGCGGCGCCCCTTGAGGTCTTCGAGGGGCAGCGCCTCGTCCAGCGGCAGGCCGAGGGCCCGGCCGCGGGGGACGGCGGTGATGCGGCTGGCGGCGGCGTTGAAGCAGACGATCCGGCCGGTCTCGTCGGCGATGACGAGACCGTCGGGCAGGTCGTCGGGGTCGAGGCCGGCGAAACCGGCGGTCGCCGCGGGATCGGGCGTGTCCGGTGCGGGGCCGGGCGGCTCCGGGGCGTGCGGCGCGGCGCTCCGTGCCTGTGCGGGACTGTCCGTGCCGACCGTCATCCCCGTACCCCACCCCTCCGTGTAGCGCAGTGGGCCCCCGAGTGCGTCACTCTACTGGGCGAGGGGGCGGAATGGACCCTTCAGGCGGAGGTTCGGGGGCGCTGGGCGCGGGCGGAGGCGTACAGGCAGACCGCGGCGGCGGTGGCGAGGTTGAGGCTCTCGGCCTTGCCGTGGATCGGTACGCGGACGACGGCGTCGGCGAGGGCCCGGGTCTCCTCGGGCAGCCCCCAGGCCTCGTTGCCGAAGATCCATGCGGTGGGGCCGCCCATGGTGCCGGCGTCCAGCTCGTCGTCGAGGTCGTCCTGGCCCGCGCCGTCGGCGGCGAGGATCCGTACGCCCGCGCCCTTGAGTCCGGCGACGGCCTGTTCGACGGGGACGCCGACGGCCACCGGCAGGTGGAAGAGGGAGCCGACGGAGGCCCGCACGGACTTGGGGTTGTAGAGGTCGACGGAGGCGTCGGTGAGGACGACGGCGTCGGCGCCGGCCGCGTCGGCGCACCGCAGCACGGTGCCGGCGTTCCCGGGGTCGCGTACGTGGGCGAGGACGGCGACGAGCTTGGGCCGGGCCGCGACGATCTCCTCGAAGGGGGAGTCGAGGAACCGGCACACGCCGACGAGGCCCTGCGGGGTGACGGTCTGGGAGACCTCGGCGAGCACGGCGTCGGAGGCGTGGTGGACGCGGGCGCCGGACGCGAGTGCGGCCTCGATGATCGGGGCGTACCGCTCGGCGGCCTCGACGGTGGTGAAGAGCTCGACGAGGGTGGGCTCTCCGGTGGAACCCCGGTGGTCGACGGCTTCGCGGACGGCCTGCGGGCCCTCGGCGATGAAGAGGCGGTCCTTGCCCCGGAAGTTGCGCTTGGCGAGCCGCCGGGCGGCGACGACGCGCGGGGAACGCGGGGAGATCAGCTCGGGGGTGACCATGAGGTGCGGCGGTTCTCTCTTCGGGGCCGGGCGGGCTTCGGGGGCCGGGAGCGGCGGGGACCGGGTGCTGCGGGTCCCCCGGAGGGTGAAGCACCCGGACCCGCAGGCGCGAGCGCGCCTGCGGGTCCGGGCAGAAGTACTGCGGCCTGGAAGATCAGGCGGCGGCCTTCGGGGCGTTGACGTCGGCCGGGAGGGCCTTCTGCGCGACCTCGACCAGCGCGGCGAACGCGTTGATGTCGTTGACGGCCAGCTCGGCGAGGATCTTGCGGTCCACCTCGATGTTGGCGGCCTTCAGACCCTGGATGAGGCGGTTGTACGTCATGCCGTTCTGGCGGGCAGCGGCGTTGATGCGCTGGATCCACAGCTGACGGAAGTCGCCCTTGCGCTTCTTGCGGTCGTTGTAGTTGTAGACCAGCGAGTGGGTGACCTGCTCCTTGGCCTTGCGGTACAGGCGCGAACGCTGACCGCGGTAGCCGGAGGCCGCCTCGAGAATCGCCCGGCGCTTCTTGTGGGCGTTGACTGCCCGCTTGACGCGTGCCACTTTTAACTCCTTGTAGCGGGGTCGTGGTGGTCCTCACACGACCCGAAAAACGAATGGATCCCGGTCTCTGCCGGATGCCCCCGTCGCCGAGGGCGGGAGATCAACTCAGATGCCCAGCATCTTCTTGATCTTGGCGGCGTCACCCGGGGCCATCTCGGCGTTGCCGGTGAGGCGACGCGTCAGCTTGGACGACTTGTGCTCGAGCAGGTGGCGCTTACCGGCGCGCTCGCGCAGGATCTTGCCGGAGCCGGTGACCTTGAAGCGCTTCTTGGCACCGGAGTGCGTCTTGTTCTTCGGCATCGCGCCGTATCTCCTCGTCAGTGGCGCTCCCGCCCGGTGCGGACACCGGACATCCGGGAGCGTCAGTTCTTCGTTTGGTGGTTCCGGGCGGGGCCCAGGGCTGCCTGGTTGGCAGCCCGTCGGGTCACGCCTCGGGGTTCTCGGCCGGAGCCTCGACCTCGACCTCGGCCTCGGCGACCGGGGCCTCGTCGGCCTGAGCCTCGGAGAACTCGTCGGAGGCGACGCCCTGGCGCTCGGCCTTGCGTGCGGCCTGGGCCTCACGCGCCTCGGCCATGGCCTCGGTCTTCTTCTTGTGCGGGCCGAGAACCATGATCATGTTCCGGCCGTCCTGCTTCGGGTTGGACTCGATGAAGCCAAGGTCCTCGACGTCCGACGCCAGCCGCTGAAGCAGCCGGAAACCGAGCTCGGGGCGGGACTGCTCACGACCACGGAACATGATCGTGATCTTGACCTTGTCGCCCTGCTTGAGGAACCGGACGACGTGACCCTTCTTGGTGTCATAGTCGTGCGGGTCGATCTTCGGCCGGAGCTTCATCTCCTTGATGACCGTGTGCGCCTGGTTCTTGCGCGCCTCACGGGCCTTCATGGCCGACTCGTACTTGAACTTCCCGTAGTCCATGAGCTTGCACACGGGCGGACGGGCGTTCGCCGCGACCTCGACCAGGTCAAGGTCGTACTCCTGTGCGAGCTCCAGGGCCTTGGCAAGCGGAACAATCCCGACCTGCTCGCCGCTGGGTCCGACAAGTCGCACCTCGGGAACGCGAATCCTGTCGTTGATGCGGGGCTCGGCGCTGATGGATCCTCCTCGGTAGCACCACGCGACCGCCTGGCGGACGGACGCGCACTGTCTGTTTCTGACCAACCGAGCCGGCACATGAAAAACGCCCCGGACGGGACACAGGCGGGGCTCCATGGAAATACCGGAGCACCGCCGCGGTCAACCGCGGGGCGCACATCGGGCGGCTCCATCGTCCGTACGGAACGATGGGCGCCACCTGACCGGTGACCCGCCACCCGTGAGGGCGGTCAGGTGGGAGTACGGAGCCTCCACTTGTGGGCCGGGCACACACGTGTCCGGCCGGTCGTTACACAAGGTTAGCAGGAGCCGTGCCCATACGCGAATGCGGGCGGGGCGGCAGGGAGGCGCTCCGGGGCGGCTTATCGTGTGAGGCATGAGCGAGACGCCCCAGAACGAGTCCGCGGACTCCCCCGAAACCCCCGACTTCGACTCCATGACCCGCGACATCGCGGAGGTCCCGGCGGTCGAGGTGATCGTGACGGTCGCCGTCAACCTGATGAGCGCCGCCGCGGTGAAGCTCGGGCTCACCGAGGAGGGCGACAAGTACAAGGACCTCGACGAGGCGCGCAAGCTGGTGCACGCGCTCGCGGGCCTGCTCGACGCCGGCGCGACGGAGGTCTCCTCGTTCCACGCCGCTCCCCTGCGGGACGGCCTGAAGTCCCTCCAGCTCGCCTTCCGCGAGGCCTCCCTGATCCCGGACGAGCCGGGCCAGGGACCGGGCGAGAAGTACACGGGACCCGTCTACGGCTGAGCCCGTACGTCCTACTTCTTCACGTAGAAGGGCTCGCCCGGAGGCGTGGCCGAGGCCGGCAGCAGTGCCAGGTCCAGGCCCCGCACCAGGCGGGCCCTCAGTGTTTCGTCGGCGGCCAGGGCGCGGGCCACGCGCTGGGCCGACTCCGCCGCGGAGGCGTCCTCGGCGAGGACCAGGGCCAGGGTGCCGTCGGCGGCCCCCGGTCCCAGGTGGGCGCGGAGCACGGCCGGCTCGGCGGCGACCGCGGCCCGCACCGCCTCCCGTACCGCCGGGTCGTCCAGCGGGTCCGCGCTGGAGCGGCCCTCGGCCAGGGCGAGCAGCAGCGGGCCCGTCAGCTGGTACGGCACCGGGCCCGCCAGGTCGAGGACGACCGTGTCCGCCTTCTCGTGCGCGGCCGCCTGGAGCGCCTGGTGGAGCGGCACGGCGACGGGCCGGGCCTCCGGGTCCCACAGCGCGAGCGCGGCGATCGACGTGAACGCGGGCAGGGCCCGGCGGTCGCCGGCCGTCAGCGTGGGCACCGCCATGTCGCTGGTCTTCTCGCGGCGCAGGCCGTTCTCGTCGGTCTCCACCTCGCCGAGCACGGCCACCACGGGCACGAGCAGCCGCGCGCCCTTGAGCGCTTCCAGCACCGGCCCGTGCGCGGTTCTGTCCTCCGCCCACGCCGCCAGTGCCGCGGCGAGCCGCGGGTCGGCGGTGCCGTCGTCGTCGGAGAAACCGGGGTCCGGGATGTTCTTGAGCGCCACGCACCGAGCCTAACCGGCGCCGCGCCCACCGCGGCCCGCCGGGTCCGGGTGCTCGGGGACGGGGGCTCAGGGGTCCCTGGTCGTCAGGCGTCCTGTTGGTCAGGGGTTCCGGCGGGCGCGGCCGAGGACGACGGCGGTCAGGAGGAGGAGTGCGCCGAGACCGCCGGCGGCGGGGGCGAGGAGGCCGTAGGAGCGGGATTCCTCGGGGGCGGGGACGGGGCCGGGGCCGAAGTACGGGCTCCGGAAGCCGGCGGTGGCGTTCTTGGGGTCGGCGCCCTTGAGGCGGGCGCCGGCCTCGATGGCGGCGGCCGGGTCGACCGTGCCGTACCCCTTGGCGTCGCTGCGGCCGCCCTTCGGCCGGTTGCGGGCGGTGTCGACGAGCAGCTTCTTGATCTGGGCCGGGGTGAGGTCGGGGTGCGCGGACCTGACCAGGGCGACGGCGCCGGAGACGAACGCGGCGGCGGCGCTGGTGCCCCAGCCCTCGTAGTAGCGGCGGTCGGGGTCGGCGATGACGATGTCGACGCCGGGGGCGCTGACCGTGGCGTACCAGCGTCGGGTGGAGAAGGAGGCGCGCGTGCCGAAGCGGTCCACGGCGGTGACCGCGATCACGCCGGGGTAGGCGGCGGGGTACGAGATGTGGTCGCCCTTCTCACCGCCGTTGCCGGCGGAGGCCACCACGGAGACCCCCTTGGCGAGGGCGTACTGCACGGCGGCGTCCTCGCCCGCGTCGGGGTGCGCGGACTTGGAGTCGTCGCCGAGCGAGAGGTTGATGACGTCCGCGCCGTGGTCGGCGGCCCAGCGGATGCCCTCGGCGAGCGCGGTCCCGCGGGTCTTGCGGGCCTTGTCCCTGGCCTTGTCGGTGCCTTCGAGGATGACGCGCACGGGGAGGATCTCGGCGTCCGGGGCGATGCCGAGGACGCCGTCCCCGTCGCCGGGGCCGTGGCCGTGCCCGGCGATGATGCCGGCCATCGCCGTGCCGTGCCGTGCCCAGGCGCGGTCGCCCCGGCCGGCACCGAAGCCGATGAGGTCGTGTCCCGGCAGCACGGAATCCTTCAGGTCCGGGTGCTCGGCGTCGACGCCGGTGTCGAGCACGGCGACGGTGATGCCCTCGCCCTTCGTGGTCCGCCAGGCCTCGGCCGTGTGCAGGGCCTCGGGGCCCCACTGCCGGGCCCGGATGGTGTCGGCGTACGCGGGCGCCGTCGTCGCGGGCAGCACCGCGAAAGCGGCGGCGAACAGCACGGCCGAGGCGGCGCGCACCCGGCGGCGGGAAGGTCGGGTCACCGGGCGTTCTCCTTCGCCGCCGCGACGGCGGTCGTGCGCAGCAGCGACTCGAACCGCTTCGCTATGCCCTTGGCCTCGTGGCCCAGACCCGACTGGGCGACGGCGTCGGTACGGCCCGCGCTCGTCGCCTGGTCGGCGGGGAGCGGACGGTCGACGCTCCGGCCGTCGGCGAAGCCGGACACCGCGGTGACGACGACGGGAAGGTCGGCGGGTGCCGTCAGCCACCAGCTCGCGCGCTGGCCGGCCCCGAAGCGGGACGCGACGGTGCCGGGGCCGGCGAGCGCCGGCGGCACGTCCTGGCCGAGCCGGGTCGTGAGGTCACGCCCGAGGGCGCCCTGCGCGGTGACGTCGGCGCGGGTGAAGACGAGGCCGACGGTGATCACGCTGCTCGCGGTCGCGTCGGTGTACGTGGCCCGCAGGACGCGCTCGCAGCCCAGCGGCTTGAGCGTGGCCAGCAGGCCCTTCGCCATCACCGTCGGCGAACAGGCCGCGTCCGGCGCGACGACGACCCGCGTCCACGTGCGCGCCGCCGCCCCCGGCCCCGCGCCCGGCCCCGCCAGGGTCCTCGGGAACAGCGTGTCGACCGGCGCGTTGTGCCAGCTCTCCTTCGCCTCCGCGTACCCCACCGGCTCCGCCGGCGCCCCCGGCTCCGCCGACGCCAACCACACCCCGGCGAGCGCCCCGCCGATCAGCCCCATCCCCAACACGGCGCACGCCGCCACCGCCACCGTCCGCCCGGCCGTCCGCTCCCTCACCGGCCGCAGCCGCGTCGTCGTCTCCACCGGCACCTCGGGCGGCAACGCCCCGGACACACCCAGGCCGTACGACCCCGCCCGGGCCTGCGCCGCGGGCGCGGACGCCGGCCGAGGCGGGGCGAACGGTCCGGTGACCGCGGGCGCGGACACGGGCCGCGGCGGACCGAGCGGCCCCACCGTCCTCCGGCTCTCGGCCGCGGCCGTCACCGCCGGGCGCCCGGCGGCCTCCCGGCCCGTGCCGGACACCTGCCGCGGGTCGGGGTCCGTGGCACGGATCGCGCGAAGTCGCGTCGTCGTCTCCACGGCAGGCACAGCGGCGGAGGGGGCCGGAGCGGGCATCGGGGGTACGGCGACGGGGGTGGCGGCGGGTCGGGCGGGGGAAGTCGGAGCGACCGGGGTACCCGCGGCAGCGCGCGCAGGCGAGGCCGGAGCGGGCGCGGCGGAGGAACCCGCGGCGGGAGCCTGGGTACGGGCTGCGGGCGAAGCCGCGGGGGGAAGTGCGGGAGCCTGGGCGGGAGCGGCCGGCAGAGCAGGGGCCGGAGGCCGGCCGGTCGACGGGGCCGTAGCGGGCGCCGAAGGCACGCTGACCGACGGGGCCGTTGCGGGAGCCAGACGCTGGCCGGTCGACGGGGTCGTCGCAGGGGCCGGAGGCAGGCTGGGCGGTGGGGTCGTCGCAGGGGCCGGAGGCAGGTTGGGGGGCGGAGCCGGGGTGGGCGCCGTGCGGGCGTGGGGGGAGTCGGTCGGCGGGGTGGGGAGGAGGGCGTCGGTGATGCGGGACGGGGTGGGGCGGTGTTCGGCGGTCATGCCCGTCCCCCTGCTCGTGTCCTGCGCGTGTCGACAATGCCCGTCACTCTACGGGCTGTTCCCCGGGGGACGGGAACCCAGGGGCTACCCACCCGTAAACCTGTCTGGCAAGCTCGGGCCATGACTCCGCGTGCCGCCGACCGGGCCCGTTACGACCGGGCCACCGCTGATCTCGACGCGCCCGTGGCGATCGTCGACCTGGAGGCCTTCGACGCCAACGCGGCGGACCTGGTGCGCCGGGCCGCGGGCAAGCCGGTGCGGGTGGCGAGCAAGTCCGTGCGGTGCCGGGCGCTCCTGGAGCGGGTGCTGGCGCGGGAGGGCTTCGCGGGGATCATGTCGTTCACGCTGGGCGAGTCGCTGTGGCTGGCGCGGGCGGGGTTCGAGGACGTGCTGCTCGCTTACCCCTCGGCCGACCGGGCGGGGTTCGGGGAGCTGGCGCGGGACCCGAAGCTGGCGGCGGCGGTGACGGTGATGGTCGACGACGTGACGCAGCTCGATCTGGTCGACGCCTCCCGCGCGGGCGGGACGGAGGAGGTCCGGGTCTGTCTGGAGCTGGACACGGCGCTGAGTCTGCTGGGCGGCCGGATACGGATCGGCGCGCGCCGCTCGCCGCTGCGTGAGCCCGCCGAGTTGGCCGAGCTGGCCCGCTCGGTGGTGCGGCGTCCCGGGTTCCGGCTGGTCGGGATCATGGCGTACGAGGGTCATGTGGCGGGTGTCGGCGACGCGGTCGCGGGTCGGCCGCTGCGGTCTCGGGCGATCCGGCTGATGCAGTCGGCAGCCCGGAAGGAGCTCGCGGACCGCAGGGCGGCCGTGGTGCGGGCGGTCCGGGCGGTGGCGCCGGACCTGGAGTTCGTGAACGGCGGTGGCACCGGGAGCGTGCAGCACACGGCGGCCGAGGACGCGGTGACGGAGATCGCCGCCGGTTCGGGGCTGTTCGTGCCGCGTCTCTTCGACAACTACACGTCGTTCAGCGGCCGTCCGGCCGCGCTCTTCGCGCAGCCGGTGGTCCGGCGTCCGGGCGTGGGCGTGGTGACGGTGCTGGGCGGCGGGTATCCGGCGTCGGGGGCCCCGGGGCCGGACCGGCTGCCCGTGCCGTATCTGCCGGAGGGGCTGCGGTACGACGCGCAGGAGGGGCCCGGCGAGGTGCAGACGCCGCTACTCGGCTCCCCCGCCGACGATCTGCGGATCGGTGACAAGGTCTGGTTCCGGCACGCGAAGGCCGGGGAGCTGTGCGAGCGGTTCGACAGCCTGCGGCTGGTCGAGGGTGATCGCGTCACGGCGACCGTGCCCACGTACCGCGGCGAGGGGATGACCTTCCTCTAGGAGGCCCCCCGGAGTCGGGAGGCCCTTGGAATCGGGAGGCCCCCGAAATCAGGAGGCCTCTGACATCAGGCCCCTGGAACCCTCAGAACACGGTGTCCTGCTGGTCGGGGACGATGCTGCCGTCGGGGCGCCGGACGGGCTGCGGGGTGCCGTCGCCCGCGGTGTAGCCGGTGGTGGCGCAGGGGTAGGGGGTGGCCTTCCGCTTCTTCGGCTCGATGAACATCGGGTTGACGATCCAGCGGCCGTCGCCGTTCTCGTACGCCCGGCACATGAGTTCGTTCTTGTTGCGGTTGAGGACGAGGCGGAGGCCGGTGGCGTCCCGCAGGAAGGAGATGTCGGTGTCGGAGTCGCCGGCGGCGAACACCTGGCGGCGGGCGGCGGGCTGGACGCGTTCGGCGGCGGGGCCGCGGACGCCGAAGATCTCCTGGTTGATCCAGCAGCGCTTGCCGTCGATGTAGGTGATCATCGCGTCCTCGCCGTCCCGCACCGTGCCGCAGCCCTCCAGGTGGCTGGTCAGGCGGCCGTGGTCGGTGATGCTGCGGATGCCGAGGGTGTGGGAGGGGTCGACGCCGATGCCCTTCGCCCAGACGTCGACGACGGGTTCGGGCGAGGCGGAGACGATCCGGACGTCGAAGCCGGCGCGCTGGAGGGCGCCGATCAGGTCGCGCTGCTGCTCGTAGTAGCGGACCCAGCCGGTGACCCGGGCGGTGCCGACCTGCTGGGTGGCGCCCTGTGGGGCGGCGAGGTTCTCGGCGCGGGCGGCGGCGGCGAAGGACTCGACCTGGCGGGTGGTCCAGCCGTGCAGGAGCTGGGCGAGCCAGGCGTACTGGGGCTCCATGCGGCGGCGGTCGTGGCCCGCGAAGGCGGTCGTGCCGCCGGTGGTCGCGCCCGTGCCGTAGACGGCGAGGAGTTCGTCGGCGCAGCGGGTGTCGGTGGACGTGGGGAGGGTGCGGACGCCGGTGGGACAGGCGTCGGCGAGGGCGGTGGCGGCCTCGGGCGTGAGGTACCGGCTGGTGGTGGACCAGTCGCCGGCGCGGGGCGGGCGTATGCGGTCGTTGCGGAGGAGCCAGTAGAAGGTGGCGTCGCCGACGTCGTTCTTGACGACGGTGTTGTCCCAGTCGAAGACCGCGACGGGCTTCTTCCCCCGGACACCCCGGACACCCCGGTCACCCTTGGCATCCCTGGCACCCCGGGTCCCCTCGCCGTCGCAGTGGTCGGCGATCAGGGCGTCGATGCGGGCCTTGTTGTCTCCGTACCAGCCGTCGGAGGTCTTCAGCGTGGGGCATCCGCCGGGCCTGGCCTCGGCCTGGGCGGCGGAGGCGAGGCCGGTCGCCGCGAGGACGAGGGCGGCAGCGGCGGCGGACGTACGGAGCCGGTATTTCATGATCACTCTCCTGTCTTCACGCGTGTCTGTACGCGTCTGTGGACGGGTGTCTGTACGTGTGTCTGTACGTGTGTCGGTACGTGTGTCGGTACGCGGAACAGCCGGGCGCCTTGCGACGCCCGGCTGTCGGGTGGGGGGGGAGGTGGGTGGCGGCGGCGAGGGTCTAGAGGGGGGTCACGTACGCCCCGGAGATGCCGCCGTCGACGAGGAAGTCGCTGGCGTTGACGAAGGAGGAGTCGTCGCTCGCGAGGAAGGCGACGGCGGCGGCGATCTCCTCGGCCTCGGCGAAGCGGCCGACGGGGATGTGGACGAGGCGGCGCGCGGCGCGTTCGGGGTCCTTGGCGAACAGCTCCTGGAGGAGCGGCGTGTTGACGGGGCCGGGGCAGAGGGCGTTGACGCGGATGCCCTCGCGGGCGAACTGGACGCCGAGTTCGCGGGACATGGCGAGCACGCCGCCCTTGGAGGCGGTGTAGGAGATCTGGCTGGTGGCCGCGCCCATGATGGCGACGAAGGAGGCGGTGTTGATGATGGAGCCCTTGCCCTGGCGGCGCATGTAGGGCAGTGCGGCCTTGCAGCAGAGGTAGACGGAGGTGAGGTTGACGTCCTGGACGCGCTTCCAGGCCTCCAGGCCGGTCTCCAGGATGGAGTCGTCGTCGGGGGGCGAGATGCCGGCGTTGTTGAAGGCGATGTCGACGGAGCCGTACGTGTCGAAGGCGGTCTTGAACAGTGCCTCGACCTCGTCCGGGTCGGTGACGTCGACCCGGACGAAGGTGCCGCCGACCTCTTCGGCGGCGGCCTTTCCGGCGCGCTCGTCGATGTCGCCGCAGACGACGTTGGCGCCTTCGGAGGCGAGGCGGCGGGCGGTGGCGAGGCCGATGCCGCTGCCGGCTCCGGTGATGACGGCGGTACGGCCGACCAGGCGGCGGCAGATGATCTCTTCGGTGGTCATGCGGGTCAGGCCTCCGTGCTGATGAAGACGTTCTTGGTTTCGGTGAAGGCGGTCAGGGCGTCGGGGCCGAGTTCGCGGCCGAGGCCGGACTGCCGGTAGCCGCCGAACGGGGTCCAGTAGCGGACGCTGGAGTGGGAGTTGACCGAGAGGTTGCCGGCCCGGACGGCGCGGGAGACGCGCAGGGCGCGGCCGACGTCCCGGGTCCAGAGGGAGCCGGAGAGGCCGTACTCGGTGGCGTTGGCGAGGCGGATCGCGTCGGCCTCGTCCTCGAAGGGGAGGACGACGGCGACGGGTCCGAAGATCTCCTCGACGGCGCACGGGGCGTCCTCGGCGACGCCGGTGAGGACGGTCGGCGGGAACCAGAAGCCGGGGCCTTCGGGGGCCTTGCCCCGGATGGCCTCGGCGTCGCCGGTGACGTAGGTGCGGACGCGGTCGAGCTGGGCGCGGGAGATCAGCGGGCCCATCTGGGTGCGTTCGTCGGCGGGGTCGCCGACGACGATCTCCTCGATCGCGGGGGTGAGCAGCTCCAGGAAGCGGTCGTACGCGCTCCGCTGGACGAGGATGCGGGTGCGGGCGCAGCAGTCCTGGCCGCTGTTGTCGAGGAAGGACATCGGGGCGGCGGCGGCGGCCGCTTCGAGGTCGGCGTCGGCGAAGACGATGTTGGGGCTCTTGCCGCCGAGTTCGAGGGTGACCCGCTTCACCTGGTCGGCGCACTTCGCCATGATCGACTTGCCGACCCGGGTGGAGCCGGTGAAGACGATCTTGGCGATGCCGGGGTGTTCGACGAGGGCGTTGCCCGCGACGGGGCCGGTGCCGGGGAGGACCTGGAAGAGGCCTTCGGGCAGGCCGGCCTCCAGGGCGAGCTCGGCGAGGCGGAGCGCGGTGAGGGGGGTCGTCTCGGCGGGCTTGAGGAGGACGGCGTTGCCGGCGGCGAGGGCGGGTGCGGTGGCCCAGGCGGCGATCGGCATGGGGAAGTTCCAGGGGGCGATGACGCCGACGACCCCGAGCGGTTCGAGGATCGTGATGTCGAGGCCGCCGGCGACGGGGATCTGGCGGCCGTTGAGGCGTTCGACTCCCCCGGCGGCGTAGTCGAGCAGGTCGCGGACGTTGCCGGCCTCCCAGCGGGCGTTGCCGATGGTGTGTCCGGCCTCGGTGACCTCCAGGCGGGCGAGTTCCTCGACGTGCTCGTCGACGACGGCGGCGAAGCGGCGGAGCAGCCGGGCCCGGTCGGCGGGCGCCGCGGCGGCCCAGCCGCGCTGGGCGGCGGTGGCGCGCGCGACGGCGGCGTCGACGTCGGCCGGGGTGGCGGCGGGGACGGTGGCGACCGGCTCCTCGGTCGCCGGGTTCAGTACCTGGAGCAACTCGTTCCTCTCGGTGGCGTGCGTGCGGCGGCGTCCGGGTCAGTGGCGTTCGAAGGAGCGGCGGAGTTCCCAGTCGGTCACCGCGGCGTCGTAGGCGTCGAGTTCGACGCGGGCCATGTTGCGGTAGTGGGCGACGACCTCGGCCCCGAAGGCGGCCTTGGCGATCTCGCTGGTCTCCCAGAGTTCGGCGGCCTCGCGCAGGGTGGTGGGGACGTGCGCGTATTCGCCGGTGTACGCGTTGCCGGTGCAGGGCGGGGGCAGTTCGAGGCGCTGCTCGATGCCGTGCAGGCCCGCGGCGACCAGTCCGGCGACGGCGAGGTACGGGTTGACGTCGCCGCCGGGGAGGCGGTTCTCGAAGCGGGTGGAGCGGCCGTGGCCGACGGTCCGGAGCGAGCAGGTGCGGTTGTCGTGGCCCCAGGCGACGGCGGTGGGCGCGAAGGAGCCGGGCTGGAACCGCTTGTAGGAGTTGACGTTGGGGGCGTAGAGGAGGGAGAAGTCGCGGAGGGCGGCGAGCTGTCCGGCGAGGAAGTGCCGCATGGTCTCGGACATGCCGTGGGAGTCGTCCCCGGCCATCACGTTCTCCCCGTCGGCGTTCTGGAGGGAGAGGTGGATGTGGCAGGAGTTGCCCTCGCGCTCGTTGTACTTCGCCATGAAGGTGAGGGAGTAGCCCTCCTGGGCGGCGATCTCCTTGGCGCCCGTCTTGTAGACGGCGTGCTGGTCGCAGGTGACGAGGGCCTCGTCGTACTTGAAGGCGATCTCGTGCTGGCCGGGGTTGCATTCGCCCTTGGCGGACTCGACGGTGAGTCCGGCGCCGGCCATCTCGTTGCGGATGCGGCGCAGGAGGGGTTCGATGCGTCCGGTGCCGAGGACGGAGTAGTCGATGTTGTACTGGTTGGCGGGGGTGAGGCCGCGGTAGTTCGCGTCCCAGGCCTGCTCGTAGCTGTCGCGGAAGACGATGAACTCGAGTTCCGTGCCGACGTGGGCGGTGAGGCCGAGTTCGGCGAGGCGCTCCAGCTGGCGGCGGAGGATCTGGCGGGGTGCGGCGACGACCGGGGTGCCGTCGCCCCAGGCGAGGTCGGCCGTCACCATCGCGGTGGCCTCGTTCCAGGGGAGGCGGCGGAGGGTGGTGAGGTCGGGGTGCATGGCGAAGTCGCCGTAGCCGCGGTCCCAGGAGGACATCTCGTAGCCGTCGACGGTGTTCATCTCGGTGTCGACTGCCAGAAGATAGTTGCAGCCCTCGGTGCCGTGGCCGAGGACCTCCTCCAGGAAGAACGGGGCGGCGAACCGCTTGCCCTGGAGCCGTCCCTGCATGTCGGGGAAGGCCAGGACGACGGTGTCGATCTCGCCGCTCGCGACGAGGGCGCGGAGTTCCTCGACGGCGAGCGGGGGTGTGCGGACTGCCACGGGATTGCTCCTCCTTCGGCCTGCCGGAAGCCATAAGGTATTACCGAAGACCATTGCTTGGGAAGTGCCGGAGAAGGGGAAACGAGAACGTGGCCAGTACGAGTGAATCGGCGGACCGGCTGACGCCCGTGCTGCGGCCGGTGCGGGCCGGCAACGGCTTCGAGGAGGCCCTGGAGCAGATCCTCCAGGTGGTGCGGCTCGGGCTCGTGCCCGGCGGCGAGCGGCTGCCCGCCGAGCGGGAGCTGGCCGAACGGATGGGGATCAGCCGGGTG
Organism: Streptomyces sp. LMG1-1-1.1; assembly: GCF_040815545.1. Taxonomy (NCBI): domain Bacteria; kingdom Bacillati; phylum Actinomycetota; class Actinomycetes; order Kitasatosporales; family Streptomycetaceae; genus Streptomyces; species Streptomyces sp. LMG1-1-1.1. Next base: position 125,004 of record NZ_JBFPNH010000002.1, read on the forward strand.
ACACTGCGCGAGGTCCTCAAGGTCCTCCAGGAGCAGGGGCTCGTGGAGAGCCGGCGCGGCCGGTACGGCGGAACGTTCGTGCTGCCCCGCGTCCAGACCGCCGACGAGGACGAGCTGCGCCGCCGGATCGCCTCGGTCGACATGGAGGACACCCTTCGCTTCCGTGAGGTCCTCGACGTGGGGGCCGCCGGGCTCTGCGCGGCGCACGGCCTGGACGCGGCGGGCGCCGAGCGGCTGCGGACCGCGGTGGCGGCGACCCGGGACGCCCCGCTGGCCGATTACCGCCGCCAGGACACCCTGCTCCATCTCACCCTCGCCGAGCTCTCCGGCTCGCCGACGCTCACCGCGCAGTACGCCGCCGTCCGGGCGACGGTGAACGACCTCCTGGACTGCATCCCCCTGCTCGTACGCAATCTGGAGCACTCCCAGCACCAGCACACCGCGCTGGTGGAGGCGGTGCTCGACGGGGACGCGGACGCGGCGCGCGAGGTGATGCGGGAGCACTGCGCGGGTACGGCGGCGCTGCTGCGGGGGTTCCTCACCTGAGGGCGGCGCCCCGGGCCGCGTAACCCGAAAGTAACGCACGGGGGTTGCGCTCCCCCACCGACCACCGCAAAGGTATGGCACCAATCCATTGGGCCCGTTGCGGGGAGCTGACGCTGCCATGACGCTGGAAGACACGACCGGGAACACCCCCGGCGGCACGCCCGGGGGCACCGCCCCTCCGAAGGACGACTACCTGGAACGGCGGGCGCTGCGCCGCGGCAGCGCGGGCTGGCTGCTGCTCACCGGGCTCGGCGTCGCGTACGTGGTCTCCGGGGACTTCTCCGGCTGGAACATCGGCCTGTCGAAGGGCGGGTTCGGCGGACTGGCCGTCGCCACCGTCCTGATGGGCGCGATGTACGCCTGTCTGGTCTTCGCCCTCGCCGAACTCTCCGCCATCCTGCCCACCGCGGGCGGCGGCTACGGCTTCGCCCGCCGCGCGCTCGGCACCTGGGGCGGGTTCCTCACCGGCACCGCGATCCTCATCGAGTACATCCTCGCGCCCGCCGCGATCTCGATCTTCATCGGCGACTACGTCGAGTCCCTCGGGCTGTTCGGCCTGGAGTCCGGCTGGCCGGTCTACCTCGTCTGCTTCGCGCTCTTCATCGGGATCCACCTGTGGGGCGTCGGCGAGGCGCTGCGCTTCAGCCTGATCGTGACGGCCATCGCGGTCGCGGCGCTCGTCGTCTTCGCGCTCGGCGCGTTCACCGACTTCCACGTCGACGGCCTGAACGACATCCCGGTCGACGGCGAGGCCTTCGGGTCGAGCTCCTGGCTGCCCTTCGGGCTGCTCGGCATCTGGGCCGCGTTCCCCTTCGGCATGTGGTTCTTCCTCGGCGTGGAGGGCGTGCCGCTCGCCGCCGAGGAGGCCAAGGACCCGGTCCGGTCGATGCCGAAGGCGCTCGCGATCTCCATGGGGATCCTGGTCCTGCTCGCCGTCGTCACGTTCCTCGCCGCCACCGGGGCGCACGGCTCGGCGGCCGTCCAGGACGCCGGCAACCCGCTGGTCGTGGCGCTCCAGGGCGACGGGGAGCCGACCGCGCTCAGCCGGTTCGTGAACTACGCGGGCCTCGCGGGCCTGGTGGCCTCCTTCTTCTCCCTCATCTACGCCGGCTCGCGCCAGCTGTTCGCCCTCTCCCGGGCCGGCTACCTGCCCCGCTTCCTCTCCCTGACCAGCCGCCGCAAGTCGCCGTACCTGGGCCTCCTCATCCCGGGCGCGATCGGCTTCGCGCTCGCCGCGGGGACCGGGAACGGGGCGCGGATGCTGAACATCGCGGTGTTCGGCGCCACCATCTCGTACGCGCTGATGGCGCTCTCCCACATCGTGCTGCGGCGCCGGGAGCCGGGGCTGCACCGGCCGTACCGCACGCCCGGCGGGGTCGTCACGTCGTCCGTGGCCTTCGTCCTGGCCCTGTCGGCGCTGGTCGCGACCTTCCTGGTGGACCGGACGGCGGCGTTCATGGCCCTCGGGGTGTACGTCGTCGCCCTCGCCTACTTCGCGTTCTACAGTCGGCACCATCTGGTGGCCGGCGCGCCCGAGGAGGAGTTCGCGGCGCTCGCCGCGGCGGAGGCCGAGCTCGAACGCGACTAGGAAGTGTCGTGCCGATCAACCCGGCACCGGGTGCTCCACCCCTCTGTCCGCATCTCTGGAGGAAGCACGTGTCCAAGCCGCTCATCGGCGTGACCACCTATCTGGACCAGGCCCGCTGGGGGGTGTGGGACATGGAGGCCGCGCTGCTTCCCGCCCGCTACCCGTGGCTGGTACGGGAGAGCGGGGGGCTCGCCGTGATGCTGCCGCCGGACGGACCCGAGGCCGCCGCGGCGGTCGTCGCCCGGCTCGACGGGCTGGTCGTCGCGGGAGGGGCGGACGTCGAGCCCGTACGGTACGGGGCCGAGACCGACCCCCGCACCGGCCCGCCGGCGCGCGCCCGGGACGCCTGGGAACTGGCGCTGGTCGACGCGGCGCTGGCGTCCGGCACCCCGCTCCTGGGCATCTGCCGCGGGATGCAGCTGCTGAACGTCGCGCTCGGCGGGACGCTCGTGCAGCACCTCGACGGACACGTCGAGGCGGTCGGCGTGATCGGCAGACACCCGGTCAAGCCCGTGCCGGGCACCCTCTACGCCTCCCTCGTACCCGAGCTCACCGAGGTCCCGACCTACCACCACCAGGCCGTGGACCGGCTCGCCACGGGACTCACCGCCTCCGCCCACGCCGAGGACGGCACCGTCGAGGCGGTCGAACTGGCCGCCCCCTCCTGGACCCTCGGCGTCCAGTGGCACCCGGAGATGGGCGAGGACCCGCGGGTGATGCGGGGGCTCGTCGAGGCGGCGGCCGCCCGACGGGCTGAATCTCAGCACGCGGGCGGGGTGTGCGCTCCAGACGGAGCCGAAGCCCAGCGCGCGGGCGGTGAGCTCGCCCGACGGGGATGGGCCCAGCGCTCGGGCGCCGAGAGCGCGCCCGACGGGGATGCGCTCAGCGTGCAGGCGCCGTGAGCGCACCCGACTCGGATGGGCTCAGCGCGCCGGCGCCGTGAGCGGGGTCCAGGTCGACGGGCCGGCCGTGCAGGGGCCGCCGTCGTGGACCAGGAGGCGCCGCTCCGCAGGGTCGACCGCGAGCGTGGCGAGCGTGGCCCACCGGCTGCCGAGCGCGCCTCCGGCGGGAGCGTGACAGCAGACCTCGGCGCCGTCCTCGCGGTGTGCGGAGAGCAGCGCCGCCAGCGCGTCGGGTCCGAGCGGACCCGGGTGGGCCCGGACGCGCCGGCTGAGCAGCCGGTGCCGGTCGTATGTCTCCGGCTCCCGGCGGCCGCGTAGTTCGCCGGCGGCGAGCGACGGGTCCAGGAAGTGGTTCGTACGGGTCAGCCAGCCCCGCTCGTCGGGGACGACCACCGCCGAGCCGGCGGGGGCGAGCTCCACGGACGCGGCCCGGTCGGCGGTCACCACGGTGATGACCGTGGAAGCGGAGACCGGGGCGCCCGTGAGCATTCCGACCGCCTCCGCGAACGACCCGGCGTTGCCGAGCACCTGACGGGCGACCAGGTGGACGGGGACTCCGGTGGCGGCGTCGCCGGTGTGGCCGAGGATGTTGAAGAGGACGCCCACACCGGCCTCGTTGACGCCGATCTTGGCGAGGATGCCGTGCTCGGTGATGCCCGCGAACCCGTGGGCGTCGCCGGTCACGGTCTGGAGGTGCCAGGAACCGGCCAGTTCCTCGTGCCAGTCCCAGCACTGCCCGCCGGTGGTCAGGGGGCCGGTCCGGACGAGGGTGGAGCACTCCCCCGCGCGGGGCGCGCCGGCCTCGGCGAGGATCTCGGTGCGCGCGTTGAGCGCGGCGATCGTCCAGAACGGGAGTCCGGCTCCCTCGGCGACACCCTCCATCTCCTCCACGAGCTCCGGCGCCCACGCCCGGGTGGCGTCGGCGGTGCGCAGGGCGAGCGAACGCACGTCGGGGGCACGACCACCGACGGTGGTGAAGAGCTCGTCGTAGACGCGCCACGCGCGCGCGATGGCGTCGCCGGCCCGGCGGCCGCGGTCCTCGCCGCGGCGCCTCGGGGTGTCCCCGGTGATCCGGAGGACCGTGCGGCCGCTCACGCCCGCGCCCGGGCGGCGAGGGCGGTGCGGTCGTTCCGCATGAGGAGCGCGTAGACGAGCGCGGCGACGACCATGCCGACGGGGAGGGAGAGGTCGACGCCGTCGAGGGCGCCGGCGACCGGGCCGGTGTAGAGGGTGTTGACGCAGAGGGAGGCCGCGGTGACGCCCAGGACGACGGCGAGGGCGCCGGCGAGGTTGACCCCCGCGGTGTACCAGAAGGGGCTGCCGGGGGTCTCGTCCGAGAGCGCGATCCCGTCGTAACGGCCGCGGCGGAGCGCGATGTCGGTGGCGTAGACGGCCATCAGGGGGCCGATCAGGACCACGATCACCTGGAGGGCGTTGCTCACGGTGTCCAGGAAGTTGGAGACGAGCAGGCCGTAGAGGGTCAGGGCGACGGCGACCGCGCCGTCGAAGAGGACGCTGACGGTCCGGCGGATGCGGAGGCCGACGGCCTGGAGGGCGAGGCCGGCGCTGTAGGCGGTCAGGGCGTTGATGGAGATCGTGCCGAGGACGAGGGCGAGCAGGAAGACCGGGGTGAACCAGCCGGGGAGGATCGTCTGGAGCGCGGTCTGCGGGTCGGTCATGTCGACGGCGGTGGCGGCGAACGCGCCGAGCGAACACACGATCACGCTGGGCAGGAAGGCGCCGAAGGCGGTCCAGCCGACGATCGCCTTCTTCGAGGACGTCCGGGGCAGGTAGCGGGAGAAGTCGGCGCTCGTCGTGTACGACAGCGGGCCCGAGGCGATCATCGTGGTGCCCGCGAGGAGGAGGCCCCAGAGCTCGACGCCCGAGAGCTTCGCGGCGGGGGCGTACGAGAAGTCGGCGTGCCGGAGGACCGCGAACGCGACCACGGTGAAGACGCCGGCCAGGACCAGGGTGATCGGCAGGTACAGCTTGATGATCAGGGCGTGCCCGTAGACGCTGATGGCCAGGGTGAGCGCGGCGATGACCACGATGACGGCGACCTTGACGGGGGTGTTCGCCGTGATGCCGGTCTTCTCGACGAGGGCGAAGGCGGCGGTGGCCGCGGCGGCGAGGTTGAGGGCGAAGTAGCAGACGGAGACGAGCCAGCCGCCGATCGCGTTGTTCACGCGGTTGCCCATGACGCCGTACATGGTGCGGGTGATCACCTCGCTGGGCGCGCCCGCCGCCGGCCCCGAGGTGGCGAGGAGGCCGGTGAGCAGCCAGAAGAGGTTGCCGACGACGATCACGGCGACGGCCTGCCAGAGCGTGAGGCCCATCAGGACGAGGGCGCCGCCGATGACGAGGCTGAGGTAGTTGACGTTGGCCGCGGCCCAGACGGAGAAGAGCTCGCGGGGGTGTCCGTGGCGTTCGCCGTCGGGGATGTGGTCGATGCCGTGGGCCTCGATGCGGCCTGGCCGGTCGGCGGCCGGCGGGGTGACCCGGGCGTCCTGCGTGCCTGGGAGCGGGTCGGGAATCGTGGAAGCCATGCGGCCCTCCGGAAGCGTGTGGTGCCCACCTGGTTGCTTATTGGTCGCACACTCAATAGCATCCCGGTTATGTCGTCAAGCGTCCAGCGCAAGCGAATCCGGAAAACGCCCGAAGCCCGTCGGGCCGAGATCGTGGAGACCGCGGCCCGCGTCGCCCTGACGGAGGGACTCGAGTGCGTCACCCTCCGGCGGATCGCCGACGAGCTCGCCGTACGGCCCGGCCTGATCAGCCACTACTTCCCCTCGGCGGAGGACCTGGTGGCCGAGGCCTTCAGCGTCGCCTCCACCGGCGAGCTCGACGCCCTCCTGCCCGCCGAGCGGCCGCACGGCACCCCCACCCAGTACCTCGCCCGCTACTTCGCGCTCTCCACCGGCGACGCGTACGACGACATCAGCCGCCTCTGGATCAACGCCCGCCACCTCAGCCGCTACCGCCCCCTCCTCCGCGACCGCGTCGCCGAGCAGGAGCTCGCCTCCGACGACCGCCTCCAGGAAGTCATCCAGGAGGGCGTCGACCGCGGGGAGTTCCGCACCGACGACCCGCGCGCCGCCGCCATCCAGATCCTCGTGGTCCTCGACGGCCTCGGCGCCCACGCCAACACCGACCGCAGCAACCGCCCCGAGGCCGTGACCCGCATGGCCGTCACCACCGCCGAACGCGTCCTGGGACTGCCGTACGGAGCCCTGACCGAAGCACCCGCCCTCGTCGAGCCCGCCGCTCCCCCGACCCCCTCGGATCCCGCCCCACCCCAGTGAGAGCCGGCGCCCGGCCGACCTCGTACCGCTCGCCGGCCTGCTCGGTTCCGCCTACTCGATCGCCTCCTCTTCCGTCCCGCCGGCCTGCCGCCTCACGCATCGCCTCACGCGCCGCCTGCCCCGTCCACGCACTCCTTTCCGCACTCCATTCCGCGCTTCGTCCGCACCCCCTTCCGCACCCCCTGGAGCCCCCGTGCGCACCCGACTCGTCCTGCTGTCCGCCCGTCTGCTCGACCCCGGCACGGGGGCGTTCCTGCCGGAAACCGCCCTCGCCGTCTCGGACGACGGCAGGATCGCGGCGCTGGGTGACGACCGCGAGATCCGGGCGCTCGCCGGTCCCGCCACGACGGTCGTCGACCTCAAGGGGGCCGTGGTCACCCCGGGGCTCGTCGACGGACACGTGCACCCGGTCACGGGGGCGGAACTGACGCACGGACTCGACCTGTCGTACTGCGCCGACCTCGACGACGTGCGCGCGGCACTCGCACGGGAGACGCGGTCCCTCGGGCGCGGAGAGTGGCTGTTCGGCTGGGGCCTCGACCCCAACGTCTTCGGCGACCAGCCCGTGGGGATCGCCCCGTTCGACGCCGTACTCGACGGGATCCCGGCCTTCCTGCTGCTCTTCGACGCCCACTCGGCGCTGGCCAGCCGGCGCGCGCTCGAACTCGCCGGGGTCGACGGCCCGCGCACCTTCGACCAGGCGTCCGCCGAGGTCGTCTGCGACGCCGCGGGACGCCCGACGGGCCTGCTCCAGGAGGACGCCGCCTGCGAGCTGGTCGAACGGGTCGCCCCGCACCCGACGCGCGAGGAGAGCCGCGAGCGGCTCGCGACGGCGCTGCGGTCCATGGCGGCGGCCGGACTGACCGGCGGCCACGCCATGGACGCCAACGGCGAGAGCCTCGCCCTGTACGGGGAGCTCGACGCCGCCGGCGACCTGCCGCTGCGCCTGCGGGTCGCACCCTGGTGCCAGCCAGGCACCGACGCCGACGGCGTACGCGGCCTGATCGAGCAGCAGGGTACCGGCGGGGCGCTGTGGCAGGTCGCGGGCGTGAAGCTGTTCATGGACGGGACCATCGACAACGGCACGGCGTGGCTGGAGCGCCCCGACTGCCACGGCGAGTCCACGCACGCCTTCTGGCCGGACCCCGCCGCGTACACCCGGATCATCGGCGCCCTGCACCGGGCGGGCGTCGCCACCGCGACGCACGCCATCGGCGACGCTGCCGTCCGGCACGTCCTGGACTCCGTCGAGAAGGCCCGGGCCGGCGGCGGCCCGGACGGCGTGCGGCACCGGGTCGAGCACATCGAGACGGTGCCGGACGACACGCTGCGCCGGTTCGCCGAGCTCGGCGTCCTCGCGTCGATGCAGCCCACCCACTGCTGCGACTTCACCCGCGCCGACCACACCGACAACTGGTCGCGCCGCCTCGGCGAGGAGCGCGCCTCGCGCGCCTGGCGCTGCCGCGACCTCGCCGACTCCGGCGCCACCGTCGTCCTCGGCTCCGACTGGCCGATCGCCCCGTTCCCCCCGCTCGGCGTGATGGCCGGCGCCCGCCACCGCCGTCCCAGCCGCGACCTCGCCCAGGCGCCGCACGGCCCCGAACAGGCCCTCACCCCCCTGGAGGCGCTGCGCGGCATGACCACCGCGGCCGCGTACGCCGCCGGCGAGGAGCACGAGGCGGGGCGCCTCGCGGCCGGCTACCGCGCCGACCTCACCGTCCTCGCGGCCGACCCTCTGACGACGTCCTCCACGGACCTTCCCGACGTCCCCGTCCGCCTCACCGTGGTGGACGGCCGGGTGACGTTCCGCGCGACGGACCTCTGACGTACGCGCCGGTCTGCGAGCAGGCGCTCACAGGCCGGTACTCATGGCGGTGGGGGTTCCGCTTGGCCGACAGGCGTTCCGCGTGGCGGGCAGGTGTTCCGCGTGTCCGACAGGCGTTCCGCGTGGCGGGCAGGCGTTCCGCCTGGGCATGGGTGTGGGCGTAGGCGTGGGGGGACTGTCAGCCCCTCGTGAGCGACAGCAGGTCGCGCGCCGGGCCCGTCGGGCGGTGGCCCGCGGGCCACACGGCGCGGAGGTCGCGGCGGAGGAGGACGCCGTCGACCGGGACGGCGACCAGGCGGCGCGACGCCAGCTCCTCGGTGATCGCGAGCTCGCTGAGGACCGCGGGCCCGGCAGCGCTGACGGCAGCGGCCTTCACCGCGGTGGTGGACGCGAGTTCGAGCAGCGGCTGCGCGAGGCCGCCGTGGCCGGAGAGCGCCGCGTCGAGGACCTGCCGGGTGCCGGAGCCGCGTTCGCGCAGGACCAGGGGGGTCGCGGCGAGTTCCGCCGGGTCGATCGGGCCGCGGCGGCGGGCCCAGGGGTGGGAGGGGGCGACGACGACGAGGAGCCGGTCGTGGGCGACGACGACGCCGTCGAGGCCGTCCGGCACGGCGAGCCCCTCCACGAAGCCGACGTCCGCGTCGCCGGCGAAGAGGCGTTCGGCGACGGCGGCCGAGTTGCCGGCCTGGAGGGACACGGCGGTGTCCGGGCGCTGGGCGCGCAGCGCGATCAGCCAGCCCGGCAGCAGGTACTCGGCGATCGTCATGGACGCGGCCACCCGGAGCCGCGAGTCGCGGCGTCCGCGCAGCGCCAGGGCGCCCACGTCGAAGGCCTCCGCGGCCTCGACGATCCGCCGGGCCCAGTCGGTGACGAGCGCGCCCGCGTCCGTGAGCCGTGAGCCGCGGGGCGAGCGGTCGACCAGGGCCACCCCGAGCTGCCGCTCCATGGAGCGGATCCGGCTGCTCGCGGCGGGCTGCGTGATCCCCACCTCGCGGGCGGCCGCGCCGAGGCTGCCGTGCCGGGCGACGGCGAGGAGCAGTTCGAGCGCGCCGAGATCCGGGACCCGATGGGAGAGCGGGGTGCGCGGCTCAGCGCCGTGCTCCCCGTGAAGCCCGCGCGCACCTTTCGTCCCCGGCTCCCCGTGAAACCCGCGCGCACCCTTCGTCGCCGGCTCGCCCTCGGCCCGCCGCACGCCCTTCGTCCCCGTCGTCCCAGACTCCCCTTCTACCCCACGCGCCTCCTGCGCACCCTGCGCCCCCTCGGCCCGCCGCGCACCCTGCGGCCCCGGCTCCCCCTCAGGCCCCCGCGCTCCTTGCGGCCCGTACGCCCCGTACGCCCCGTGCTCCCCGTCGGCCGGCCACGGCCCGCGCGTCTCCCTGCTCATAAGGCCAGCTTATGACGTCATAGCCGCATGATCCCTGGTGGGGGCGGGGGAACGGGGCGACGGTGGAGCCATGGCAAGCCTCGCAACACCCCGCTCGGCCCCTCGTCCGGCCTCCCGCGCCACCACCCCCGGCGCACGCCCGGTCCTTACGGCCCGCTCCGTCCGTCACCTCGGGCCCAACTGGTACGCCTCGGTGATGGGGACGGCGATCGTGGCATCGGCGGGCGCCACGCTTCCGGTGGACGTCCCCGGTCTTCGTACGGCCTGCGCGGCGGTCTGGGCGCTGTCGCTGGTGATGCTGCTGGTGCTGCTCGGCGCCCGTGCGGTCCATTGGACCCGGCACGGGGACCAGGCCCGCGCGCATCTCATGGACCCGGCCATGGCGCCCTTCTACGGGTGTCTGTCGATGGCGCTGCTCGCGGTGGGCGGCGGGGCGCTGATCGTGGGCCGGGACTGGATCGGGCTCCCGGCGGCCGTCGGTGTGGACGCGGTGCTGTTCACGGTCGGCACGCTGGTCGGTCTCGCCGCCGCGGTGGCGGTCCCGTACGTGATGGTGGTGCACCACCGGATCGAGAGCGCGTCCCCGGTGTGGCTGCTTCCGGTCGTCGCGCCGATGGTCTCGGCCGCCCTCGGTCCGCTGCTCGTGCCCCATCTGCCCGCCGGGCAGGCCCAGCAGACGCTGTTGATCACCTGCTACGCGATGTTCGGCGTCAGTCTGCTGGCGACCCTGGTGATGCTGCCGCTGGTCTTCGGCCGACTGGTCACCGGCGGTCCGCTGCCCCTGGCGCTGACCCCGACCCTGTTCCTCGTCCTCGGCCCGCTGGGGCAGTCGACGACCGCGGCGAGCAAGTTCGCCGACGCGGCCCCGGGCGTGCTGCCCGAGCCGTACGCCCACGGTTTCGCCGCCTTCGCCGTCCTCTACGGGGTACCCGTGATGGGCTTCGCGCTGCTGTGGCTGGCACTGGCCGCGGCGATGGTGCTGCGGGCGCGGCGGCGGGGCATGGGTTTCGCGATGACCTTCTGGGCCTTCACCTTCCCGGTCGGCACCTGTGTGACCGGCGCCGAGGGGCTGGCGCAGCACACCGGGCTCGCCGCCTTCCGGTGGCTCGCGATCGGGCTGTACGTGTTCCTCGTCGCGGCCTGGCTGGTGGCCGGGTTCCACACCGTGCGCGGGCTGTTCAGCGGTGCGCTGCTCGCAGGGCCCGGGCGAGCTCCCGCGGAGCCTCGGCCAGTGACGGCCCGTACCAGGTGAGCAGGCGTCCGTCGACGAGCGCCGCGGCGGTCCCGGGGAAGGCCTCGGGGCCGTCGTCGCGCGTGAAGCGGTAGGGCTCGTCGGGCAGGACGACGAGGTCGGGCGCGGCGGCCCTGAGGTCGTCGAGCGGGAGGCGCGGATAGCGCTCGGGGTGGTCGCCGTACAGATTGCGGACGCCGAGCCGGGCGAGCAGGTCGCCGGCGAAGGTGTCGCGTCCCAGGACCATCCAGGGGCGGCGCCAGATGGGCACGACCGCGGTGAGCGGGCCGCCGTCCGCCGCGCGCGCCACCGGCGTCACGGCCTCCCAGGCGGCCTCGGCGTCGTCGAGCCAGCGGGGTCTCCGGGGCGCGCCGCAGGCGGTGAGGACCCGTTCCAGTTCGCGCAGGCCCTGGTCGAGGGTGCGGATCCCGGTGACGAGGACGTCGACCCCGGCGGCCCGCAGCGCGGCGAGGTCGGGGGCCCGGTTCTCCTCCTCGTTGGCGAGGACGAGGTCGGGCCGGAGCGCGGTGATCGCGGCGACGTCGGGGTTCTTGGTGCCGCCGATCCGTGCGACGTCGAGGCCCGGGGGGTGGCTGCACCAGTCCGTGGCGCCGACGAGGGCGCCGGGGAGGGTGACGGCGACGGCCTCAGTCAGGGACGGTACGAGGGAGACGACCCGCGGTAGGGACCGCGTACCGGGCCTCACTCCTCTTCGGCCTCGACGTGTTCGGCGACGGCGACGACGAGCAGCCGGGTGCCGGGCTCGGTGGCCCGCCAGCGGTGCCGGACCCCGCCGGAGAGGTAGAGGGTGTCGCCGCGGCCGAGCCGGTACGCGCGCCCTTCGGCCTCGACCTCGGCGGCGCCGTCGGCCACGTACAGCAGCTCGTCGTTGCGGTGCTGGAACTCGCGTCCCGCGTCCTGTTCGCCGGTGAACTCCAGGGCGTGCAGCTGGTGGCGGCCCCGGACGAGCTGGCGGATGCCGGCGGGCAGGGCGGCGTCCGGGGGGCGCTCCCCGGACCGTACGACGTCGACGGTGCGGGAGGCCTCGGCGGCGGCGAGGAGTTCGCCGGCGGTCGTCTCCAGGGCCCCGGCGACGAGTTCGAGGGAGCGCCGGCTGGGCCGGGCGCGGTCGTTCTCGACCTGGCTGAGGAAGGGCACGGAGAGGCCGCTGCGGGAGGCGACGACGGCCAGGGTGAGCTGGAGCGCTCTGCGGCGTCTCTTGACGGCCGCGCCCACGCGGGGTGATTCCTTCTCGTCCATGTCGACTCCCTCCCTCGCGCCTGTCGCGGTTCCTCGTACCGGTGTACCGGCCGGTTACCTGAACCTTACGCAGCTTTGGGGCAGGGTTTCTCGTCGTGTGGAAAAGGGGCGGTCGCCGAGCACGCTCGGCGACCGCCCCTTTTCGGACAGGAGTCACGTCCCGTCCGTCGGACGGGCTCCGGTGGCTAGCGCGGGGCGAGCTCGTCCGCGAGGCCGGGGGTGCGGTCCAGCCAGGTGCGAACGGCCTGCTGCTCCTTGCCCTTGCCGGTCTCCTGGATCACGGCTTCGAGGTCCGTGAGCTGCTTCTCGGTGAGCTTGAAGTCCTTCAGCCAGGCGCCGACCTCGGGGTTCTCGGCGGCGAAACCCTTGCGGGCGAGGGTGTGGACGCCGTCGCCCTTGCCCCAGGCACCCTTCGGGTCCGCGAGCTTCTTCAGCTCGTGCGCCGAGTAGGCCCAGTGCGGCGACCAGAGGGTCACGACGACCGGTTCCTTGCGGTCGTACGCGCGCTTCAGCTCGGCGAGCATGCCGGGCGTGGAGCCGTCGACGACCTCGTACTCGCCGTCGAGGCCGTACTCCTTGAGCACCTTGTCCTTGAGGATGCCCATCATTCCGGCGCTGGGCTCGATGCCGACGATGCGGCCCTTGAACTGCCCCGCCTTCCCCTTGAGATCGGCGAGCGAGTCGACGCCCTTCACGTACGAGGGGACGGAGAGTTCCAGCGAGGTGGGGCCGTACCAGGAGCCGAGGTCCTCCAGCTTGTTCCGGTACTTCTCCCAGTACTGGGCGTGGGTGACGGGCAGCCAGGCGTCGGTCTGGAAGTCGAGCTGCCCGCCGGCCAGGCCGGTGTACAGCGCGCCGGCCTCCAGCTGCTTGGTGTCGACCTCGTAACCGCGCCGCTCCAGGAGTTCCTTCCAGAGGTACGTGGAGGCGATGCCCTCGTCCCAGGGGATGTAGCCGATGCTGATCTTCTTGCCGTGGCCGCCGTGCCCGCCGGAGGCGGAGGTCGCGCCGCCGGAGCTGCCGAGGAAGCCCGTGCCGCCGGCGACGAGGGCGAGGACGACGACGCCGACGAGGGCCGTGACGGGCTGCGGGCGGTGGGCCCAGAGCTTCGCCCCGGGCCGCTTCGCGCCGAGCGCGGCGCGCGCCTTGGCGGCGGCGCGGCGGCCCAGCGGGGAGACCTGGCGGCCGAGCGCGCCGGTCATCCGGTCCAGGTACATGGCGAGGACGACGATGGAGATTCCGGCCTCGAAGCCGAGGCCGATGTCGACGTTGCCGATGGCCCGGTAGACCGCGCCGCCGAGCCCGCCGCCGCCGACCATGCCCGCGATGACGACCATGGACAGGCCGAGCATGATGACCTGGTTGACGCCCGCCATGATCGTCGGCAGGGCGAGCGGCAGCTGCACGCGCAGCAGGGTGTCGCGCGGGGTGGTGCCGAAGGCCTGGGCGGCCTCGACGAGTTCGCCGTCGACCTGACGGATGCCGAGCTCGGTCATCCGGACGCCGGGGGGCAGCGCGAACACGATCGTGGCGATGATGCCCGGGACCACGCCGACGCCGAAGAAGATGATGCCGGGGATGAGGTAGACCATCGCCGGCATGGTCTGCATGAAGTCGAGCACGGGCCGCAGCACCGCGCTGACCGTCTTCGAGCGGGCCGCCCAGATGCCGAGCGGGACGGCGATCACCAGGGTGACGAGCGTCGACACGAGGACGAGCGAGAGCGTCGCCATGGCCTCGTCCCACAGCTGGACGGCGTCCACGAGCGCGAATCCGGCGAACGCCAGGACCGCGGCGGCGAGGCCGCGCAGCCACCAGGCGACGACGGCGAGGATGCCGGCGAAGATCAGCGGCTGGGGCGCCGACAGGACGGCGTCGATGCCGTCGTAGAGGCCGGTGACGCCGGCGCTGACCGCGTCGAAGAGCCAGGAGAACTGCGCCTGGAGCCAGTCGACGGAACTGTCGACCCACTGGCCGAGGGGAAGCCTAGGCACCGGCGGCCACCTCCAGGGCCTCGGTGTGAGGGGCATCCGTCGCGCCGAGACCGCCCATCACGGCGAGGAGGCGTTCGGGCGGTACGACTCCGAGGACGGCGCCGTCGGAGTCCTCGACGGTCACCGGGTGCGGGGCCAGCGCGGCGACGGCGCACAGGTCCGCGACGAGCGTGTCGGGCCCGACGGCCCGGCAGGCGCAGTCGGCGGGGCAGTCGGCCGCGGGGGCGCCGGCCGTCATGACGGCGGAGGCGGTCAGCACCCGGGAGCGGTCGACGTCCTGGATGAAGGAGGCGACGTAGTCGTCGGCGGGGCGGACGAGGATGTCCTCCGCCGTGCCCAGCTGGACGATCCGGCCGTTGCGCATGACGGCGATCCGGTCGCCGAGCCGCATGGCCTCGTTGAGGTCGTGGGTGATGAAGACGATGGTCTTCTTCAGGCGCTGCTGGAGGACGAGGAGCTGGTCCTGCATGTCACGGCGGATGAGCGGGTCGAGCGCGCTGAACGACTCGTCCATGAGCAGCAGGTCCGCGTCGGTGGCGAGCGCGCGGGCCAGGCCGACGCGCTGCTGCATGCCGCCGGACAGCTCGTCGGGCCAGGACTTCTCCCAGCCGCCGAGCCCGCACAGTTCGAGCGCCTCGGCGGCGCGGGTCTCGCGCTCGGCGCGCGGGACGCCCTGCACCTCCAGGCCGTAGGCGGCGTTCTCCAGGACGTTTCGGTGCGGGAACAGCGCGAAGTGCTGGAAGACCATGCTGATCTTGCTGGAGCGGACCGTGCGCAGCTCGCGGGGAGAGAGCGCGGTGAGGTCGCGGCCGTCGAAGAGGACCCGTCCCGCGGTGGGTTCGAGCAGGCCGTTGAGCATCCGCAGGAGGGTCGACTTCCCGGATCCCGACAGGCCCATCACGACGAAGATCTGACCGGGTTCGACGGTGAAGCCGGCGTCGACGACGGCGGCCGTCGTCCCCTCGGCCCGCAGTTCCTCGCGGTCGGCGCCGTCGGCCAGCCTGCGGACGGCTTCGTCGGGTCGTCTCCCGAACACCTTGTACAGATGGTCGGCCTGGAGCCTGGACACATACACCTCACGGGTAGCAACGAAGAACGGCCCCACCACCCCCGCGCGGCCGGGCCGTGGAGCGGCGCGGGATCGGCCCGCGGCCCGTCGCGTACGAGGATTTCCTTGCCGAGTCCTCGTACCGGGTCCGCTCCGGGCTCCCGCCTCCCCGGCTTCACCGGGTGCAAACGCAAAGGTGACACGCGTCACGCCAGGACCGACGGCACAGCCCGCCGGAGCCGGGTCTGTCGATCCACTTGGTCTGTCGGTGGCGTGCGGCATGATCGGACGGGTGACCCGACGTTTGATGCTCCTCGACACCGCCAGCCTGTACTTCCGCGCCTACTTCGGCGTCCCGGACTCGGTCCGCGCACCGGACGGCACCCCGGTGAACGCCGTTCGCGGGCTGCTCGACTTCATCACCCGGCTCGTCCAGGACCACCGCCCCGACGACCTCGTGGCCTGCTGGGACGAGGACTGGCGGCCGCAGTGGCGGGTCGACCTCATCCCTTCGTACAAGGCGCACCGCGTGGCCGTCGAGACGGAGACCGGCCCGGACGAGGAGGAGATCCCCGACACCCTCTCCCCGCAGGTGCCGGTCATCGAGGAGGTCCTCGCCGCGCTCGGCATCGCCCGCGTCGGGTCCGCCGGATACGAGGCCGACGACGTCATCGGCACGCTGACGGGCCGCGCGGCGGGCCCGGTCGACATCGTCACGGGCGACCGCGACCTCTTCCAGCTGGTGGACGACGCCCGCGGGGTGCGCGTGCTGTACCCGCGCAAGGGCGTCGGGGACTGCGACCTGGTGGACGCGGAGCTCATCCGCACCAAGTACGGGGTCCGCCCCGACCAGTACGCGGACTTCGCCGCGCTGCGCGGGGACGCGAGCGACGGACTGCCCGGCGTCAAGGGAATCGGCGAGAAGACGGCCGCCCAGCTCATCACCGAGTACGGCGACCTCGCCGGGGTCCGCGCGGCCGCCGAGGACCGGACCTCGAAGCTGACGCCCGCCAAGCGGCGCGGGATCGTCGAGGCGGCCGCGTACCTCGACGTCGCCCCGACGGTCGTCCGCGTCGCCGGGGACGCACCGCTCCCCGAATTCGACCCGGCCCTTCCTTCGGCCCCCCGCGACCCGGCGGCCCTCGACGCACTGGTGAAGCGCTGGGGCCTGGGCGGGGCCGTGGGACGGCTGCTGCCGGTAATGGAGCGCTGACGGAGCGGGGCGGGGGCTTTTCGGGGCTGCATGGGGGGCGAAGCTGCACGGGGGCGAGGCTGCACGGGGACCCTCGCCCGGGGCGCCCGGGGCGCCCGCGTCGGGTCGCCCCGGTCGCGCGGGTCACCTCGGTCGCGCGGGCCACACGCGCGGGTCGCGCGCGCCACATGAGTCGTGCGGGCACCTCGCATCACGCCCAACCCGTGCCCTGAATCCGGGACTCCGGAAGCCCGGCCCCTGGGGGCCTGGGGCGCGCAGCTCCGAGGTGCTAGCTTAGGCATACCTAAGTTCACGAAGTCAGGAGAGCCCGTCGTGGCAGAGCAGCCGGCCCGCAAGGCACCGAAGGCCACCGAAGCACACGTGGTGCGCACCGAGCGGATCACGCCGCACATGGTGCGGGTGGTCCTGGGCGGCCCCGGGCTCGACGGCTTCGACGCCGGCGAGTACACCGACCACTACGTGAAGTTGCTCTTCGCTCCGGAGGGGGTCGCCTACCCGGAGCCCTTCGACATGGAGCGGATCCGGGCGGAGTTCCCCCGGGAGCAGTGGCCGACGACGCGGACGTACACCGTGCGGGCGTGGGACGCGCTGCACCGCGAGCTCACCGTCGACTTCGTGGTCCACGGCGACGAGGGCCTGGCCGGCCCCTGGGCGGCGCGCGCGCAGGCGGGCGACACCGTGCGCTTCCTCGGCCCGGGCGGCGGCTACACGCCGGACCCGGCCGCGGACTGGCACCTGCTCGTGGGCGACGAGAGCGCGCTGCCGGCGATCGCGGTCGCCCTGGAGCGGCTGCCCGCCGGAGCCCGGGTGCACGCGTTCGTCGAGGTGTCGGACGCGGCCGAGGAGCAGAAGTTCTCGACGGCCGACGGCGTGGACGTCACCTGGCTGCACCGGGGCGACCGCCCGGCCGGCCAGGCGCTCGTCGAGGCCGTCCGCGCCCTGGACTTCCCGGCCGGCGACGTCCACGCCTTCGTCCACGGCGAGGCCGGCTTCGTGAAGGACCTGCGCCGCCACCTCCGCCTCGACCGCGGAGTGGCCCGCGACCGCCTCTCGATCTCGGGCTACTGGCGCCTGGGCAAGTCGGACGAGGCCTGGCGTGCGATCAAGCGCGAGTGGAACGAGCAGGTCGAGCGCGAACAGGAGAACTGACGCTCTCTCAAGGGCCTGTCGTCAAACTCCCGTCGTCGCCCGTCGCGGGGCAGACGGGAGTCTGACGACAGGCCCTAGGGCGGGGTGGGTGCCGATGGCACCCACCCCGCCCTTTCCGCTCCCCTGCGCCGGGCACCGCCCGCCCGGACACTCCGAGGAGAAGGCCACCCCCAGGCCCTCCCCGGGCCTCCAAGGCCACCCCACGGGGCCGTCCGGGCTCCCCCTCCGCACCAGTGAACCCCCGCCCTACTTCGCCTCCCCGAAGATGCGCTCCGAGGCGTCGACGTGGGCCATCCGGCGCAGGGCCGAGAAGATGGCGTCGCCGAGGACCGTGCCGACGACGGTGCTCTCCACGAGTTCCTCGCGGGCCACGTTGCGCGCGACGTAGTCGAGGTCCGCCCGCGCCACCTGCTCCGCCGCGTCCGCGTACACCTCCAGGACGTCGACGAACGCGCCGTGGCCGACCTCGTCGAGCGCCGCGAGCGCAGTCGCCAGCGACTGCGAGGCCGGGTTGTCCGGGACCGCGTTCCAGCCGCGCGCGGTGATCAACTCGTCGACCTTCCGCCGCGCGTCCTCCATTCCGGCTCCGGGCTCGCGGTCGTAGCGCGGCACCATGCGGCTGGCCGCCGCGCCGAGCACCTCGTGCACCGGCCGGTCGGGGTCGTCGACCGCCTCGATGACGCTGCGGATCCCCGCGACCGACAGGCCGCCCACGTCGAGGAGCGCCCGGATCAGGCGGAGGCGCTGTACATGCGTCTCCCCGTACGAGGCCTGGTTCGGGCTCGTCAACTCTCCGGCCGGCAGCAGGCCTTCCCGTACGTAGAACTTGATCGTCGGCACGGACACTCCGGTCCTGCGACTCAACTCTCCGATGCGCACCGCGTGTTCACCCTTCCGGTCTTTCTCCGGTCTTGCCGACCGACACCTCCATCATAGATAGTGGCGCTATCAGATAGTGGCTAGTGCCACTATCCATAGCTCAACTGCCCGTACTGTCACGGCTTTCCACGGGGGATCACATGTCCTTACTGCACCCGCTCACCCGCCTGCACCGACCGCTGGTCTGGTTCGTCGCCTCGATGGCGGCCCTCGCGGTCGTGTCCGGCATCGGCCTGGTCGTCGACGACCGGATCCTGGTCGGCGTACCGATCTGGACCAAGCCGCTCAAGTTCTCGCTGTCGTTCATCGCGTACGGGCTCTCGCTCGCCTGGATGCTGTCGCTGCTCGCCCCGCTGCCGCGCGCCCACCGGATCGGCTGGTGGGCCGGCACGGTGGTCGCCGTCGCCAGCGCCGCCGAGATGGTGCTCATCACCCTCCAGGTGGTCCGAGGCACCCAGAGCCACTTCAACCAGGCGACACCCTTCGACAACATCGTCTTCCAGGTCATGGGTGCCACGGTCGTCGTGCTGTGGCTGGGCGCCCTCGTGATCGCGGTCCTGCTGCTGCGCGCCCGGATCCTCGACCGGGCCACCGCCTGGGCCGTCCGCCTGTCCTCGCTGATCGCCCTGGCGGGCGCCGCTGTCGGCTTCCTGATGGTCCGTCCGACCCCCGAGCAGCTCACGGTCGACGAGCCGCCGATCAGCGGCGCCCACAGCGTCGGCGTCCCGGACGGCGGTCCGTCCATGCCCCTGACGGGCTGGTCCACCACCGGCGGCGACCTGCGCATCCCCCACTTCTTCGGCATGCACGCACTGCAGCTGCTCCCGCTCCTGCTGCTCGTCCTCGCCGCGCTCGCCCCGCGCTTCGTCCGCCTCGCCGACGACCGCGTCCGCCTCCGGCTGACCCTCATCGCCGCCGGCGCCTACACCGCGGCCTTCGTCCTCCTCACCTGGCAGGCACTCCGCGGCCAGGCCCTCTTCTCACCGGACGGCGCGACACTGACCGCCGCGGCCGCGATCGTCCTGCTCACCGCACTCGCCGCCGCCCTGTCCCTCCGCGCCGCGGCCCCCTCCGCCGTCCCGGCCCCCTCCGAGGAGGTCCCGGCATGACCGGCTTCCTGTTCGAGCTGACCTTCCTCCTCGCGGCCCCGGTCTGGCTGCTCATGATCTTCGCCCCGCGCTGGCGGGCCACCGAGCGCATCGCCGCCTCCCCCCTGACCGTCCTCCCCCTGCTGGCCGTCTGGGCGGTGCTCGCCGCCCCCGTCTTCCCGGAACTCTGGGCCGCGGTCACCGGCCCCGACATCGACACCTTCCGCGACCTCACCACCCTGGCCAACGGCGCCGGCGCCCTCTGGGCCCAGGTCATCGCCTGGGACCTCCTCCTCGGCCAATGGATCTACCGCGAGGGCCGCCGCCTCGCCGTCCCCCCGCTCCTCATGGCCCCCGTCCTCCTCCTCACCATCCTTCTCTCCCCCATCGCCCTCCCCCTCTTCCTCGTCGTCCGCGCCCTCTGGACGACCCGCAGCAGGCAACGCCCGGCCCCCGCCCCGGCATGACCGGCGCGGCCCCCGCCAACGAGGGCCGCGGCCCTACCCCCCCCCGGCCCGTCAGGCCGGGGGCGCCTTACGCGCGGTGAGCTGGAAGAGGCGGGCGGTGTGGGTGTACGGGGGAAGGGCGGTCGCGGCGAGTTCGAGGCGTTCGAGGTCGGCGTAGTAGGTCGGGTCGTACTTGCGGGCGTCGTCGGTGAGGTAGTCGCAGAAGGTACGGATGCCGTAGTGGTGGACGTCGTGGCAGCCGAGGGCTTCGAGGAGGGGACGTGTCGTGATCTTGAGCCATCGCCCGACGATAGCCACCCGGCTCGGACGTGTCAGCCCCGGGCGCGGACCGTGGCGTGGACGTCGCGGTCCGGTTGGAGGGTGAGACTGGGGACGGGGCGGATGTCGTCGGTGGCGAGGTCCAGGTGGTAGCGGCGGGCGAGGACGGCGAGGACGAGGACGGCTTCGACGAGGGCGAAGCGGGTGCCGAGGCAGACGCGGGGGCCTCCGCCGAAGGGGAACCAGGCGTACTCGGGTATCTGCTCGGCGGGTTCGCCGTCGTCGGTGGTGAGCCAGCGCTCGGGGCGGAAGGCGTCGGCGTCGCCGTACCAGCGGGGGTCGCGGTGGGTGGCCCACTGGCTGGACCAGACACGGGTTCCGGTGGGGACGGGGTTGCCGCCGAGGGTGGCGCCTTCCTTGGCGATGCCGGTGATGAGCCAGATCGTCGGGTAGAGGCGGAGGGTCTCCTTGACGACCGCCTGGGTGTACGTCAGCGAGGCGTAGTCGTCGTAGCCGGGTTCGTGGTCGGCGAGGACCCGGTCGAGTTCCTCGCTGAGGGCGTCCCGGACCCGGGGGTTGCGGGAGAGGAGGTGCCAGGCCCAGACGAGGGTGGAGCTGGTGGTCTCGTGGCCGCCGATGTAGAGGGTGACGGTCTCGTCGCGGATCTCCTGGTCGGAGAGGCGGGCGCCGGTCTCGTCCCGGGCGGCGAGGAGGCGGCTGAGGAGGTCGGGGCGCTCGGTGTCGCCGTCGCGGTGGCGGGAGACGACGCGGGAGACCTCGGCGTCGATGACGGCGGTGGCGCGCTTGATGCGGGCGCGTCCGGGGGTGGGGATCCAGTCGGGGAGTATCGCTCCGATGCCGCTGAACTCGGCGCCGATCTCCTTCTGCGCGATGTCCATGGCCCGGCCGATGGACTCGGCGTCCGCCGCGGTGTCGACGCCGAAGATGGTGCGGACGGCGACGAGTTGGGTGAGGGCGGCCATCTCCTTCTTGATGTCGATGTGCTGCCCGTCGGTCCATCGGTCGGCGAGGGCGACGGCGCACTCGGTCATCGTCGCGGCGTAGGAGCGGACCTGCTTGGGGCGGACGGACGGCTGGACCAGGGAGCGCTTGCGCCGCCAGTCGGCACCCTTGGCGACGACCACGCCGTTGCCGAGGAGGGTACGGAAGGCGATGCCGAGGTCGGGCTGGTCGAAGGTGTGCTCGACCTCGGTGAGGAGTTCCCCGATGGTGTCGGGGTGCGCGATGAAGAGTGCGGGGCCGCGCCCGAAGCGCCAGCGGACGAAGTCCCCGCGCTCCCTCAGCTGTTCGAAGAAGGCGAGCGGGTCCTTGCCGAAGGCGGGCAGGTTGCCGAGGAACGGCACTCCCCGGGGGCCCTCGGCGATGGTCGCGGTCGGCTGCGTCGCGCGTGTCCCGGCGTCGGGACCGGCTTGCCTGGTCACGTACGTCCCCTCCCCAACTCACTGTCCGTGCGTACGAGTCCATGCAAGCGGAAGGGCCCTCCCCCGCGCCAGCCCTGTGGACGACGACCTGTGGACAACCGGCCGGGGGCGGTACCCGTAAGGGTGCGACGGATACTCAAGGGCGCGACGGACGCACGGATACGCCGAGGGGGCCCGCGGCGCGCACGCCACGGGCCCCTTCCGGACGGTCCGGGCGTCAGCCCACCGAACTGTAGGCGACGACACCGCGGAGCAGCGAGTCCACGGCCTTGCGGGCGTTCTTCGCGACGGTGCTGTTCTCCTTGGGCGCGGCCGCGGCGATCTGTCCGAGGACGTCGATGACCTGCTTGCACCAGCGGACGAAGTCGCCGGCGGGCATCTCGGCCTCGCGGAGGACCTCGTCGAGGCTCTTGTCGGAGGCCCACTGGTAGGCGGCCCAGGCGAAGCCGAGGTCGGGTTCGCGCTGGCCGACGCCCTCGGCCTGGTTGATCTTGAATTCCTCTTCGAGGGCGTCGAGGCGGCCCCAGATGCGGACCATCTCGCCGAGGGCCGCCTTGGCGTTGCCGGTCGGCAGCTTGGGCGCGACGGCGTCGTCGGCCTGGCGCGACTCGAAGACCAGCGCGGAGACGCAGGCGGCGAGTTCGGCCGGGGTGAGGCCTTCCCAGACCCGGTCCCTGAGGCATTCGGAGGCCAGCAGGTCGAGTTCGCCGTAGAGCCGGGCGAGCCGCTTGCCGTTGTCGGTGACGTCGTCGCCGCGCAGGTAGTCGAGCTCGGTGAGGAGCGCGACGATCCGGTCGAAGGTGCGGGCGATGGTGTTGGTGCGGCCCTCAATGCGCCGCTCCAGCTGCTGGGTGTCGCGCTGGAGGCGGTGGTAGCGCTCGGCCCAGCGGGCGTGGTCCTCGCGCTCGTCGCAGCCGTGGCAGGGGTGGGCGCGGAGCTCGGTGCGCAGCCGGGCGATCTCGCGGTCGTCGGCGGCGGCGGAGCGCTGCTTGTGGTGGCGCTCGGGGTTGATGTGTCCGGCCTTGCTGCGCAGGGCCGAGGCGAGGTCGCGGCGGGACTGCGGGGAGCGGGGGTTGAAGGTCTTGGGGATCCTCATCCGCTCCAGCGCCTCGACGGGAACGGGGAAGTCGATGGAGGCGAGCCTCTTGACCTGCCGCTCGGCGGTGAGGACGAGGGGGCGCGGGCCGTCGTGGTACTCGAAGCCGCGGTGGCCGTTGGTGCGGCCCCCCGGGATGCCGGGGTCGAGGACGAGGGCGAGGCCGGCGAACTTGCCGGTGGGCACGTGGATGATGTCGCCGGGCTTGAGCTTCTCCAGGGAGCCGGCGGCCTGGGCGCGCCGCTGGGCCGCGCCCTGGCGGGCCAGTTCGGTCTCGCGGTCCTTGAGGTCGCGGCGGAGCCGCGCGTACTCCTCGAAGTCGCCGAGGTGGCAGGTCATGCCCTCGCGGTAGCCCTCGAGTCCCTCCTCGTTCTTCTGCACCTGCCGGGAGATGCCGACGACGGAGCGGTCGGCCTGGAACTGGGCGAAGGAGGTTTCGAGGAGTTCGCGGGAGCGGTGCCGGCCGAACTGGTCGACGAGGTTGACCGCCATGTTGTACGAGGGCCTGAAGCTGGAGCGCAGGGGGTACGTACGCGTGCCGGCGAGTCCGGCGAGGTGGCCGGGGTCGAGGCCGCGCTGCCAGAGGACGACGGCGTGGCCCTCGACGTCGATGCCCCGGCGGCCGGCGCGGCCGGTGAGCTGGGTGTACTCGCCGGGGGTGATGTCGGCGTGCTGTTCGCCGTTCCACTTGACGAGCTTCTCGAGGACGACGGACCGCGCGGGCATGTTGATGCCGAGGGCGAGGGTCTCGGTCGCGAAGACGGCCTTGACGAGCCCGCGGACGAAGAGCTCCTCGACGACCTCCTTGAAGGTGGGGAGCATGCCGGCGTGGTGGGCGGCGATGCCCCGCTCCAGGGCTTCGAGCCACTCGTAGTAGCCGAGGACGTGGAGGTCCTCGGCGGGGATGGCGGCGGTGCGCTCCTCGACGATCTCGCGGACGCGCAGGCGTCCCTCGTCGTTGTTGAGGCGCAGTCCGGCGTACAGGCACTGCTGGACGGCTGCCTCGCAGCCGGCGCGGCTGAAGATGAAGGTGATGGCGGGCAGCAGCCCCTCGGCGTCGAGGCGCTCGATGACCTCGGGTCGGCCGGGGGTCCAGATGCGGGAGCGCTGGCGGCGCTCGCGCTCGCGGTCGGCCTCGCGGACCATCTTGCCGCGGCGCCGGTCGCGCGGGTTGTAGGCCGTGTTCTCGGTGCGGGCGAGGCGCATGAGGTCGGGGTTGACCTCGCGGCGGGAGGAGCCGCGGCCGCCGTGGTCGGTCTCCTCCTCGAAGAGGTCGTACATCCGGCGTCCGGCGAGGACGTGCTGCCACAGCGGTACGGGGCGGCTCTCGGAGACGATGACCTCGGTGTCGCCGCGGACGGTGTCGAGCCAGTCGCCGAACTCCTCGGCGTTGGAGACGGTCGCGGAGAGTGAGACCAGGGTGACGGATTCGGGGAGGTGGATGATCACTTCCTCCCAGACCGCGCCGCGGAAGCGGTCGGAGAGGTAGTGGACCTCGTCCATGACGACGTAACCGAGGCCGGAGAGGGCCTGGGATCCGGCGTAGAGCATGTTGCGGAGGACCTCGGTGGTCATGACGACGATCGGCGCGTCGCCGTTGACACTGTTGTCGCCGGTGAGGAGGCCGACCTTGTCGGCGCCGTACCGCTTGACGAGGTCGGCGTACTTCTGGTTCGACAGCGCCTTGATGGGCGTCGTGTAGAAGCACTTGCGGCCCTGGGTGAGGGCGAGGTGGACGGCGAACTCGCCGACGATGGTCTTGCCGGAGCCCGTGGGCGCGGCGACGAGCACGCCCTTGCCCGCTTCGAGTGCCTGGCACGCTTCGATCTGGAAGGGGTCCAGACCGAACTCGTACAGCTCGCGGAAGGGTGCCAGTGCGGTGCGCTGCTCGGCGTTGCGGGCGAGGGCGGCCGCGTACGCCTCGGCTGGTGTGAGGTCCTCTGTCATCTTGTCGTCGAGCCTACCCGCCACCTGTGACAGTGACGCGATCTTTATCGAGGGGATGCGGAGGTCTCGGTTCCGGGAGATGGGGGGCCGGTGGGAGCGAGGACCCGCAGGGCGTCCGGGACGCACTCCACGGCGAGCGGCAGCGGGCCGAGCGGCTCGCCGTCGGCGTAGCCGGTGGTGTCCGGGGCGTCGAGGGTCAGGGACCGGACGCGGTGGGTGGTGACCTTCGGGTGGTCGAGGTGCGTGCCCTTGTAGACGCGGGGGAAGACCCTCAGGAGGGTGGTGCGGTCGCAGTCGCCGACGACGGTGACGTCGAGGAGTCCGTCGTCGATGCGGGCGTCGGCGCAGATCCGCATGCCTCCGCCGTAGGAGCTGCCGTTGCCGACGGCGACGAGGGTGGCGTCGGTCTCCAGGACGCGCCCGTCGTCCAGGGTGAGGCGGTACGGGACGGGCCGGAAGGCGGCGAGCTCGGCGAGGATCGCGAGGTCGTACTTGAAGCGGCCGGCGGGGAGGCGCATCCGGTTGCCGCGGTCGTTGACCCGGGAGTCGAATCCGGAGGCGAGCACCGTGCCGTACCAGCGGGTACGGGTCCCGCTCGTCACGCGTCCGAGGTCCATCGCACGGGCCCCCGCGCCCTTCAGGATCCCGGCGGCGACGCGGGCCGCGGCGACCGGGTCGCGGACGGGCAGGCCGAGCGTGCGGGCGAAGTCGTTGCCGGTACCGGCGGCGATGACGCCGAGCGGGGTGCGGGTCCCGGCGACGGCCTGGAAGGCGAGGGAGATCATCCCGTCGCCGCCGACGGCGACGAGGGCGTCGGTGCCGTCGGCCACGGCCTCGCGCGCGCGTGCCAGGGCGTCGGCGGCGTCGAGCCCGAGCACGGTACGGACGGAGAATCCCGCGTCCCTGAGCACCCGCGCGGCGGGCTGGGCGGCATGGGCCCCGCGGCCGCGGCCAGCGGTGGGATTGACGAAGAGGGTGATGTCGCTGGTCATTGGGGGTCCCCCCGGACGGAGTCTGGGGGGACCCTACAAGATCAGGTGATGTCGTCGTAACCGTTGAGCCGCTGCGCCGTGGTTCCGCCGTGCTCGCCGGTGGCCTGCTCGGGCAGGACGCGGGCGGCGGGGACGGGTTCGACGGCGCCGACGGCCTGGGGCGTGAGGTCGAGCGAGGAGGCCTCGTCGTCGTCGAGCTCGGCGTCGGGGTTGCCGCGCCTGCGCCGCCGGTCGTTGAGGAGGGAGAAGCCGACGGCCCCGAAGTACAGGATCGTGATCGGCCCGGCGAGGGCGATCATGCCGATCGGGTCGGTGGTCGGAGTGATGACGGCGCCGAAGACGAAGACGCCCATGATCACACCGCGCCACCAGCCGGCCATGCGGCGACCGGTGAGGACACCGGTGAGGTTCAGCATCACCAGGACGAGGGGGAGCTCGAAGGCGAGGCCGAAGACGAGCACCATGCGCAACGTGAAGTCGAGGACGTCGTTGAGCGACAGGATGTTCGCGGAGCCGCTGGGCGTGAGGCTGATGAGGACCTTCACGCTGACGGGCAGGATGAGGTACGCGAGGTAGGCGCCCGCGGCGAAGAGCGGCACGGCCGCGCCGACGAAGGCGTACGTGTACTTCTTCTCGTTCTTGTGCAGCCCGGGCGCGACGAACGCCCACAGCTGATAGAGCCAGACCGGGCTCGCGACGACGAGGCCCGCCGTCAGCGACAGCTGGATCGTCGTGCTGAAGGGAGCCATCAGTGTGTTGAAGGAGACGATCGCGCAGTTGCCGCCGTCACTGGTGACACCCGGGGCACAGGTGGGCACCGACTTCGTGAGGAACTGCATCAGCTCCTCGCTGTAGGCGAGGGCGACGATCGTCACCGCCGTGATGGCGAGGAGGCCCTTCGCCAGGCGGTTGCGGAGTTCGCGCAGGTGCTCCACGAGGGGCATGCGGCCCTCGGGATCCTTCTCCTGCTTGGGGGCAGACTTGGGCAACCCAGGTCCTCATCTCGTGCGGCAGCCGCCGCCCGGTGCGGCGGCTGCGGCGGACCGGGTCAGCGCTTGGTGGTGTCCGAGGGCTCGGCCACGGGGCGCGAGCTGGTCACGTCGCCGGGAGCGGCCTGGATGGTGCGCGGCGCGGGCTCCTGCGTCCCGGTCCCCGCGTGCGGCGGGTCGGCGGGGGCGCTCTGCTGGTCGTCCGACTTCATCGCCTTCGCCTCGCTCTTGAGGATGCGAGCCGACTTGCCCAGCGAGCGGGCCATGTCCGGGAGCTTCTTGGCACCGAACAGGAGGATGATCACGACGAGGATCAGAATGATCTCGGTGGGGCCGAGCCTACCCATAGCGTTTACCTTCTTCACCGAGGCGACATGGAGTGCGGGCGCCCGGCGGGTCGGACACCTGTCCGGCCACCGCGCTGCCAGCGATCGTAACCCGCAGGAGTAAACGCAGGGCAATGCCCTTGCATACTCCCGATTTCGTGGCACGAGCCCGGGTGGGGGCCCTTTCACGCAGGGTACGGCACGGTCTCAGCGCAGTGTCTCGCCGGTTCTGGCCAGTCCCACGGCGGCCGTTTCCAGTTCCCCGGCCGCCCGGTTGATCCGCTCTGTGGTGTGCGCCACCTGGCGGCCGAGGCGCTGCACTTCGAGGAACACCCTGACGGCGAGGACGCCGAGGACGGCGATGCCGAGGAAGCCGAGGGCGATGGCGAGCATGGGCCAGAACATGTGCGTGAGCCTACTCAGACGGTCGTGTGGAGCCGCAGCGTGCGCACGCCGCCGCCGGTGAGGAGTTCGACGATGCGCTCGCCGGCGGGCTTGCGGACGGCGCTGCCGCACTCGGGGCAGGTGAACGAGTAGAAGGTCGTGCGGCGGCTGGCTCCGATGGCCAGGCGCAGGGCGCTCGCGGAGAGTTCGAAGCGGGAGCGGCAGTCGGGGCAGGCGGCCTTGAAGAGGACCGGGGCGATCGTCGCCGTGAGACCGTGCATCGCGGACACTTCCCTCATCTCTCTCTGGACCTTCGGTACGTCAGTGACAGCGTCGCGGGCGCGAGGACCGTCACACTCCCTCGTACGCGGCGAGCGCGGCGGCCGCCGCCGTCCTGGCGCTGTCGGCGAGCTCCGCCGGCGCGACGATCCGCCCGTCGCTGCCCAGCCGGAGCCCGAGCCTGCGCAGCGAGGCGGGGTCGGGTGTCCGCAGCGTGATCCGCAGTCCGCCGTCGGGCAGCTCGTCGGCCCGGTCGTGCGGGTAGTACTCGGCGACCCAGCGGCCGCCCGGGCCCACCTCGACCACGACCTCCGGGTCGTCGGCGGACGGCTGCACGAGGCCCTCGGAGAGGTCGCGCAGTTCCAGCTCCGGCGGCGCGGCGTGCTCGTCGAGGATGCGGATCTCCACGACGCGGTCGAGCCGGAAGGTGCGGCGCGCCTCGGAGAGCCGGCACCACGCCTCCATGTACGTATGGCCGACGGCGAAGAGCCGGATCGGGTCGACCTCGCGCTCGGTGAGCTCGTCGCGCGCGGGCGAGTAGTAGCGCACCCAGAGGCGCCGGCGCTCGGAGATGGCCCGGTCGACCTCGGCGAAGACACCGCCCTCGGACTCGAAGGTGACCGAGAGCCGGGAGCTGGCGCCGGCCGCCTCGCCCGCCGCGGCCTCCAGCTTGGCGGTGGCGCGCAGGAGCGCCTCCCGGTCGCTCTCGCGGAGCCCGGGCAGGGTCGCGACGGCGCGGGCGGCGACGAGGAGGGCGGTCGCCTCGTCGGCGGCGAGCCGCAGCGGCGCCGCGACGTCGTCGGGGTTGTGCCACCAGATCCGGTCGCCGTCGGTGTCGATGTCGAGCAGGTCTCCGCCGCGGAAGCTGGTGCCGCACATGGGCAGCACGTCCAGGTCGGAGATCAGTTCGTCCTCGGTGATCCCGAAGGCGCGCGCGACGTCGGCGACGTGGGCGCCGGGGCGCTCGCGGAGGTAGGTGACCAGGGAGAGCATCCGCCTCGTCTGGTCGATCGCGTTGGCAGCCATGCGGTTCGTCTCCCCCTCAGCCCTTGGCCACGGCGCGCAGCCGGTCCATCACATCGGCCCGCAGATCGGCGGGTTCCCGTACGACGACGTCGGGGCCGAACTCGACCAGCCAGGCGTCGAGCCCGTGGCCGTACGGGATCTCCAGCTCGTCCCACCCGTCGGTGCCCTCCTGTACGGACAGGGCGCGGGCGCGCAGCGGGTAGCCGCAGCCGGCGCGGAGCCGGATGCGGGCGGTGCGGGTCGCGGTCTCGCCGGCCCAGCTCTCGACGGTCTCCCGGACGGTGACGACGTCGGGCACGGGCGCGGTGAAGGCGCCGGCCCGGGAGCGGACCTTGCCGGTGATCCGGGAGAGGCGGAAGACGCGCTCGGCGCCGCGGTCGCGGTCCCAGCCGGCGAGGTACCAGTGGCCGCGCCAGCATTCGAGGGTCCAGGGCTCGACCTGGCGGGTCTCGGGGCGGGCGGCGTTGGCCTTGCGGTAGTCGAAGACGACGGGGCGGCGGTCGCGGCAGGCCAGCATGAGCGGCTCGAAGGCGGCCTCGTGGACCGGGATGCGGGGTTCGAGGGCGCTGGGCTGGGTGTCGTACGAGTCCTCCGCCTCCGGCATGCCGGCGGCGCGGAGCTTCTGGAGGGCGCCGCTGGCGGCCCCGGCGAGGCGGGCCTGCTGCCAGACCTTGGCGGCCAGGCCGAGCGCGGCGGCCTCCTCGGCGTCGAGGGTGATGGGCGGCAGCCGGTTGGAGTCGCGGCGGGCGAGGTAGCCGGTCTCGCCCTCCAGGTTCTCGACGGTCTCGATGACGAGGCCGAGCTCGCGCAGGTCGTCCTTGTCGCGCTCGAACATGCGGTTGAAGGCGTCGTCTCCGGAGGCTTCGAGGTAGGCCTCGATGGAGCCCCTGAGTTCACGCTTGCTCAGCGGTCGGCGCGTCCCGAGCAGGCACAGCGCGAGATTCATCAGCCGCTCGGACTTGGCAATCGCCATCGACGCCCTGCACCTCTTCCGCGGATTCACTTCTCGGACGTCCGACCGTACCGCCCCGGAGTGTCGCGGCCAAAGCCGAGGGCCCCCGCCACGGATGGCGGGGGCCCCTGAGCGACCTGGAGCGGTCGCGGTGCGCGCGGGTCAGCGCTTCTTCACGGCCACGAGGTCGCAGACGAAGATCAGCGTCTCGCCCGGGGCGATCGCGCCGCCGGCGCCGCGGTCGCCGTAGGCGAGGTGCGCGGGGATGATCAGCTGGCGGCGGCCGCCGACCTTCATGCCCTGCACGCCCTGGTCCCAGCCCTGGATGACCTGACCGGCGCCGAGGTTGAAGTCGAGCGCGGTCCCGCGGTTCCAGGAGGCGTCGAACTCCTCACCGGTGGAGAAGGCCACACCCACGTAGTGGACCTTGACGAAGTCACCGGCGGCGGCGACCTCGCCGTCGCCCTCCCAGATGTCCTTGATCTCCAGGTCCTTCGGCGGCTCGCCGCCCGGGAAGTCGATCTCGGGCTTCTCGATGCTCACTGAACTGCTCCTCATACTGATGAACTGCGCGATCGGGACAGTCTTACATCTTCGTCAGGATGTCCACGGCGAAGACCAGCGTGGAGTTCTTCGGAATGCCCTGCTTCTCCTCGTTGCCGAACGCCTCGGACGGCGGGGCGACGATGAGGACGCGGCTGCCGATCTTCTTGCCGACGAGACCGTTCTTCAGGCCCTTCAGCGTGAGCTGTTCGAGCGGGAAGTTCGCGGGCTTGCCGGTGGTGTAGGTCGAGTCGAAGACCTTGCCGTCCTTCCAGAGGGCGGCGACGTAGTTGACGACGACCGTGTCGGTGGCCTTGACGGCCTCGCCGTTGGCCTCCAGCACGTAGTTCGACACGAGCTTGGTCGGCGGGTCGGTCTTCGGGACCGTGAGCGAGGGGGCCTTGCCGTCGGTGTTGGTGCCGACCTTCGGCAGGTCCTTGTTGTCCTGGGCGACCGGGGTGCCCGTGGCGGACTTCGGGATGGTGACGGCCTTCAGGATGTCCACGACGAAGACGAGGGTCGCGTTGGGCTTGATGTCGCCCTGGCCCTGCGCGCCGTAGCCGAGCTCCGGCGGGATGCCGATCTCGATGCGGCTGCCGACCTTCTGGCCCTCCAGGCCCTGGTCCCAGCCCTTGATGACCTGGCCGGCGCCCAGCGTCAGGTCGAACGGCTGACCGCGGTCGAAGCTGTTGTCGAAGGGGGTGGTGGAGTCCCAGGCCTGGCCCAGGTAGTTCACCTGGAGCGCGTCACCCTTCTTGGTCACCGCGCCCTTGCCCTCGCTGATGACGTTGACCTTCAGTTCCTTGGGCGGGTCGCCCACGCCCTTGGCGAGGGTCGGCTTCTCCCCGAACTTCTCCCCCGCGGTGATGGCGGGCAGCCCGTTCTTCATCGAGTCGGAATCGGAGCCCTTGTCGTCGCTGCCGCACGCCGCTGTCGAGAGCAGCAGCAGCGGGACGACGAGAAGGCCGGCAAGTCGGCGCACGTGTTCCTCAGATCTCAGACGGCACAGTAGTTGTGCCGACACTCTAGGGGACCCTCCTCTCGGCGGGAGGGCCCCGCACGTGAAACGTGCGGGGCCCCGGGCGCGTACGACCTGGTCTTACATACCGGCGATCAGCTTTTCCACCCGGTCGTCGACGGAGCGGAACGGGTCCTTGCACAACACGGTGCGCTGCGCCTGGTCGTTCAGCTTGAGGTGCACCCAGTCGACGGTGAAGTCCCGGCGCTGCTCCTGGGCGCGGCGGATGAAGTCGCCGCGGAGCCGGGCCCGAGTGGTCTGCGGGGGCACCGACTTGCCCTCGAAGATCTTCATGTCGTTGCAGATCCGCGCCGCCTGCCCGTTCTTCTGGAGCAGGTAGTAGAGCCCACGACGGCGGTGGATGTCGTGGTAAGCGAGGTCTATCTGCGCGACCCTCGGGTTCGACATGGTCATGTTGTGCTTGGCCCGGTAGCGCTCGATGAGCCGGTGCTTCATGACCCAGTCGATCTCGGTCTCGATGCGGTCGAGCTGCTCGCTCTCGATCGCGTCGAGCGTCCGGCCCCACAGTTCGAGGACCTGGGCGACGGTGCCGGAGCGGATGCCGCGGCGGTCGACGAAGTCGACGGCCTTGTCGTAGTACTCGCGCTGGACCTCCAGGGCGGACGCTTCGCGGCCGCTGGCGAGGCGGACCTTGCGCTGGCCCGTGATGTCGTGGCTGACCTCGCGGATCGCCCTGATGGGGTTCTCCAGGGTGAGGTCGCGCATCACGGTGCCGGCCTCGATCATGCGCAGCACCAGGTCGGTGGCGCCGACCTTGAGCAGCATGGTCGTCTCCGACATGTTGGAGTCGCCGACGATGACGTGGAGCCGGCGGTAGCGCTCGGCGTCGGCGTGCGGCTCGTCCCGGGTGTTGATGATGGGCCGTGAGCGGGTGGTGGCGGAGCTGACGCCCTCCCAGATGTGCTCGGCACGCTGGGAGACGCAGAACACCGCGCCCCGCGGGGTCTGGAGGACCTTTCCCGCGCCGCAGATCAGCTGCCGCGTGACGAGGAAGGGAATGAGGATGTCCGCCAGTCGGGAGAACTCTCCGTGGCGGGCGACGAGATAGTTCTCGTGGCAGCCGTACGAGTTTCCCGCCGAGTCGGTGTTGTTCTTGAAGAGGTAGACGTCGCCGGCGATTCCCTCCTCGTGCAGGCGGCGTTCGGCGTCGACGAGAAGACCTTCGAGAATGCGCTCGCCGGCCTTGTCGTGGGTGACCAGTTCGGTCACGTTGTCGCATTCCGGTGTGGCGTATTCCGGATGCGATCCCACGTCGAGGTACAGGCGGGCGCCGTTCCGCAGGAAGACATTGCTGCTGCGGCCCCATGACACGACACGGCGGAAGAGGTAGCGCGCCACTTCGTCAGGAGACAGTCGGCGCTGTCCCCTGAACGTGCACGTGACGCCGTACTCGTTCTCCAGCCCGAAAATGCGGCGGTCCATGTCTGAACATTACGCCTGACGGCCTGTGCTGAAACCGGGTTGACCGTTCCCGTTTCGATCATTTTCCGATCAGCACGCGTTCTTTTCGGTGTGTACGGCGGTGGGGGCCGTCTCGCCGACGGCGTGTCGCGCGGTGTCGCCGGGCATGTCGGGCGCGGCGAGGACGCGGCCGGTGGCGAGGAGGACGAGCAGGGCGACGACACCGCCCGCACCGGCGACGGCGAACCCGGCCACGGTCCCGGCCAGTTCGACCGCGGGTCCGGCGACGGCGGAGCCGAGGGCCGCGCCGACGCCGAAGGTGGTGACGAGCCAGGAGAAGGCCTCGGTGACGGTGCCGCGCGGGGCGTGCCGGTCGACCACGATGAAGGCGCAGGCGAGGACGGGGGCGAGGAAGACCCCGGACAGGACGGAGAGGCCGGCCATGGCGACCGGGCCGGGCGTGAGCATGAGGGGCAGGTAGCAGACCGCGAGCAGCAGGACGAGGACCCGCAGCCGCCGTTCGGGGGTGCCCGCCCACGGCCGGGCGCCGTAGACGGTGCCGCCGACGAGGGCGCCGAGGCCGAGGGCGGCCATCAGCCAGCCGTAGACGGCGGGGGTGCCGCGGTCGTCGGCGTAGGCCACGGCGGCGACGGTGATGGAGCCGAGGGCGAGGCCGACGAAGAAGAAGGAGCCGAGGAGGGCGAGCAGCCCGGGCGAGCGCAGGGCGCCCAGCCAGTGGGCCTCGCGGGTGGCGGAGCGCCAGGCGCGGGACGGCTCGGAGAGCACGACGGCGAGGGCGCCGAGGATGCCGAGGCCGTTGATGACGAGGAGGGCGGCGGCGGGCGACCACACGGCGACGAGGAGCGTCACGAGCAGCGGGCCGACGGTGAACATGACCTCCTGGGCGACGGCGTCGAGGGCGTACGCGCGGTGCACCCGGTCCTCGCGGCCCAGGACGCTCGGCCACAGGGCCCGCAGTCCGCCCTCCAGGGGCGGGGTGAAGAGTCCTGCGACGACGACGGCCGCGTAGGCGAGGGCGAGGTGGCCGATGCCGGCGAAGGCGAAGAGGACCATGCCGAGCGCCGAGAGGACGGCGGCGGGCAGCTGGACGCGGGGCTGGCCCTTGAGGTCGACGGCGCGGCCGAGGAGCGGCTGTCCGACGGCGTTGGAGAGGCCGTAGGCGGCGATCAGGCCGCCGGCCAGGGTGTAGCTGCCGCCCTGGTCCCGGACGAACAGGGTCATGGCGATGGGGCCGGTGCCGTTGGGCAGCCGTCCGACGAGGGTGCCGGTGAGCAGGCGGGCGGCGTGCGGCGCCCGGAGTATGTCGAGATAGCCGCCGTGCGCGGGGGCCTCGGTGGCCATGTCGGTCTCCCCTCACCTCGGAACCCGACCGAGGTTTTACGTATAACGTCAGGAGTCATACGTACCATGACGGCAGTACGCGGGTCCACCCCGCGCCCCAGTGACCGTCCGACGCGGAGGCTTGTGTGCAGACCCCGGAGCCGCTCGGCGGCACGCGCCCGACCAGCCGGGACGTCGCCCGCACCGCGGGCGTCTCACAGGCCACCGTCTCCCTCGTGCTCGGCGACAAGTGGCGCGGCCGCGTCTCCGAGCGCACCGCGGAGGCCGTGCGGGCCGCCGCCAGGGACCTCGGCTACCGGCCCAACCTCGCCGCCCGCAACCTCCGGCTCGGCCGCACCCGCACCGCCATGCTCGTCGTGCCGGCCCTCACCAACGAGTTCTTCGCCCATGTCCACACGGGCGCGGCCCTCGCCGCGGCGCGGCACGGCTTCGGCGTCGTCCTGTACCCCTCCCCCGACGGCGTCGGGCCCGCCCGCGACCCCTTCGCCTCGGCCCAGGCCGCGCTGGACGGCGTCATCGCCTCCTCCATGGCCGCCGACGCCCTCAAGGCCTTCCGGGGCAGCGACCTGCCCCTCGTCATGCTCGACAGCGACCCGTCCGACCCCGGCGCCTCGGCGCACCTGAACCTCGACGTCGCCGACGGCATGCGGCGGGTGACCGACCACCTCCTCGGCCTCGGCCACCGCCGCTTCCTGCACCTGGCGTCCGCCGTCCCGTCCTGGACCTTCGACGTGCGCGCCGCGGCGCTCGCCGACGCCCTGCGCGGCGCGGAGCTGCGCACGGTGCGCTCCGCGCTGAACGTCACCGACGCGCGGTCGGCCGCCCACAGCGCACTCGGCGTCCCCGGCCTCCGGCCCACCGCGGTGGTCTGCGACGACGACATCCTCGCGGTCGGCGTCCTCAAGGCCGCCCGCCGGCTCGGACTGCGCGTCCCCGAGGACCTGTCGATCACCGGCTTCGACGACCTGTCCCTCGCCGGCGCGGTGGAACCCGAGCTCACCACGGTCCGGCTCCCCGCCGAGGAGTTCGGCAGCCGGGGCATGGAGGCGCTCCTCGCCGTCCTCGCGGGCGAGGCGCCCCCGCCGGTCACCCTGCCCGTGACCCTCGTCCAGCGCGGCTCCACCGGCCCCGTACCGGCTCCCTGAGGCCGGAAAAACGCCGGAGGGGCCCCGGTCCGTGCGGACCGGGGCCCCTCCGGGCCGAGCCGACTACTCCTCCGGAGCCTCGTCCGAGGGCTCGTCCGTCTTCGTCACGGCCGCGTTCTCCGCCTCCAGGAGACGGGACAGCTGACGGCCGACGATCCGCTTGAACTTGCGCTGCTGCGGACGCGTGCGGTCGAGGACCGCCACCTCGAGGCGCTCCGCGGGGATCTCCCGCTCGGTGCCGTTGGTGTCCCGCGACAGCGCCTGGACGGCGAGCTTCAGGGCCTCGGCCAGGGACATGCCGTCCCGGTGCCGCTGGTCGAGGAAGGAGCTGATCTGCTCCGCGTTGCCGCCGACCGCGACCGAGCCGTGCTCGTCGACGATCGAGCCGTCGTGGGGCAGCCGGTAGATCTGGTCGCCCTCCGGCTCGTCGCCGACCTCGGCGACGACCAGCTCCACCTCGTACGGCTTCTCCCCCGCGCTGGAGAAGATCGTGCCCAGGGTCTGGGCGTAGACGTTGGCCAGGCCGCGCGCGGTGACGTCGTCCCGGTCGTAGGTGTAGCCCCGCAGGTCGGCGTAGCGCACACCGCCGATGCGGAGGTTCTCGTACTCGTTGTACTTGCCGGCGGCCGCGAAGCCGATCCGGTCGTAGATCTCGCTGAACTTGTGGAGGGCGCGCGACGGGTTCTCGCCGACGAAGACGATGCCGTCGGTGTACTGGAGGACGACGAGGCTGCGGCCCCGGGCGATGCCCTTGCGGGCGTACTCGGCCCGGTCGGCCATGGCCTGCTGGGGTGAGACATAGAACGGCGTGGACACCGGCTACCGTCCCTTTCTTCCGGTCTGAAGGGCTTCTACGGGCGACGAACGGTCAGAGCAGGGCCGCGCGCGGCCCGTCGGGCTGCTCGAGACGCCGCTCGGTGACCGACCGGGCCAGCGCGGAGGACTCGGCCTCGCTGAGCCTGCGGAAGCCCTCTTCGGTGATGACGGTGACGATCGGGAAGATCCTGCGCGCCATGTCCGGCCCGCCGGTCGCCGAGTCGTCGTCCGCCGCGTCGTACAGCGCCTGCACCACCAGCGTGGTGGCCTGCTCCTCGGTCAGGTCGGCGCGGTAGAGCTTCTTCATCGACCCGCGCGCGAAGATCGAGCCGGAGCCCGTGGCGGCGAAGCCGTGCTCCTCGGAGCGGCCGCCCGTCACGTCGTAGGAGAAGATCCGGCCCTTCTCCTTGCTCTCGTCCCAGCCCGCGAAGAGCGGCACGACGGCGAGACCCTGCATGGCCATGCCGAGGTTGCCGCGGATCATGGTGGAGAGACGGTTCGCCTTGCCCTCCAGGGAGAGCGTCGCGCCCTCGACCTTCTCGAAGTGCTCCAGCTCCAGCTGGAAGAGCTTGACCATCTCCACGGCCAGGCCCGCGGTGCCGGCGATGCCGACGGCGGAGTACTCGTCCGCCGGGAACACCTTCTCGATGTCCCGCTGCGCGATCATGTTGCCCATGGTGGCCCGCCGGTCACCGGCGAGGACGACCCCGCCGGGGAAGGTGGCCGCCACGATGGTCGTGCCGTGCGGGGCCTCGACGATGCCCTCGGGGAGCTTCCGGCGGCCCGGGAGCATCTCCGGCGAGTGGTCGGCCAGGAAGTCCATGAACGAGGACGAGCCCGGCGTCAGGAAGGCCGCCGGCAGACGCCCGGTGCTACGAGGGTTGGCTTCCACGCGATTCCTTCCGGGTGGGAGAGTCGACCCGCCGTGCGAAGCGCGGGGCGATCTTGGTTGCTGTGCACGGACCATACCCGTGCCACCGCCTGTCATCCGTCCCCGGGCCCGCGGCTTTCTCCGGGGCTCCGGGGACGGAGGAGGACAGGCGCGCGAGGCGGCTACTGGCCGCCCTTCTGAACGAACGAGCGCACGAAGTCCTCGGCGTTCTCCTCGAGCACGTCGTCGATCTCGTCCAGGACGGAGTCCACGTCCTCGCTCAGCTTCTCCTGGCGTTCCTGGAGGTCGGAGCTCGCCTCCGTGGTGGTCTCCTCGACCTCCTCCGTGGAACGCGTCGCCTTCTGCTGTCCGCCGCCGGTGTCCTTGGTCGCCATATCCCTCACCCCGCTCGATTCGGCCCGCTCGGTTGAGTCCGTACAAGATCAGACCCTATAGGGCGGGTCCGACTTCGGCCCCGCAGTTTCCACAACGTCCGGGCACTGATTCCATGATTCCCAGTGCCGGGGCATTTCAGGCCCGTGTCGGGCCCCCGGTTCAGCCGCCGGAAAGCACGCGGACGAGTTCCTCCGCCGTCCGGCAGCGGTCCAGGAGCGATTTCACATGGGCCTTGGTCCCGCGCAGCGGTTCCATGGTCGGGACGCGCTGGAGCGAGTCCCGGCCGGGCAGGTCGAAGATCACCGAGTCCCAGGAGGCCGCGGCGACGTCGTCGGCGTACTGCTCCAGGCAGCGGCCGCGGAAGTAGGCCCTGGTGTCCTCGGGCGGCGCCGTCTCGGCCCGCAGCACCTCGGTGTCGTCCAGGAGCCGCTTCATGCGCCCGCGGGCCGCCAGACGGTTGTAGAGGCCCTTCTCGGGGCGCACGTCCGCGTACTGGAGGTCCACCAGGTGCAGCCGGGCCGCGTCCCAGTCCAGGCCGTCCCGGCGCCGGTAGCCCTCCATGAGCTCCCGCTTGGCGATCCAGTCGAGCTCGCCGGCCAGGCTCATGGGGTCGTTCTCGAGCCGGTTGAGGGTGTCCTCCCAGCGGGTGAGGACGTCCATGGTCTGGTCGTCCGCGTCCGAGCCGTACCGCTCCTCGACGTACTTCCTGGCCAGCTCGAAGTACTCCATCTGGAGCTGCACCGCGGTCAGCGTCCGGCCGCTGCGGAGGGTGACCAGGTACTGGAGGGTCGGGTCGTGCGAGACCTGGTGGAGGGTCCGTACCGGCTGGTCGACGGCGAGGTCGACGGTGATGAACCCGTCCTCGATCATCGACAGGACGAGCGCGGTGGTACCCAGCTTGAGGTAGGTCGAGATCTCCGACAGGTTCGCGTCGCCGATGATCACGTGCAGCCGCCGGTACCGCTCGGCGTCGGCGTGCGGCTCGTCCCTGGTGTTGATGATGGGCCGCTTGAGGGTGGTCTCCAGGCCGACCTCGACCTCGAAGTAGTCCGCCCGCTGGCTGATCTGGAAGCCGTTCTCCCGGCCGTCCTGTCCGATGCCGACCCGTCCCGCGCCGGTCACGACCTGGCGGGAGACGAAGAACGGGGTCAGGTGGCGCACGATGTCCGAGAAGGGGGTCTCCCGCTTCATCAGGTAGTTCTCGTGCGTGCCGTAGGAGGCGCCCTTGTTGTCGGTGTTGTTCTTGTAGAGGTGGATGGGCTGGGCCCCGGGGAGCTGGGCGGCGCGCACGGCCGCCTCCGCCATGATCCGCTCGCCGGCCTTGTCCCAGAGGACGGCGTCGCGCGGGTTGGTGACCTCGGGCGAGCTGTACTCCGGGTGGGCGTGGTCCACGTAGAGCCGCGCACCGTTGGTGAGGATCACGTTGGCCAGGCCGATGTCCTCGTCGGTGAGCTGGCTGGAGTCGGCGACCTCGCGGGCGAGGTCGAAGCCGCGGGCGTCCCGCAGCGGGTTCTCCTCCTCGAAGTCCCAGCGGGCACGGCGGGCCCGGTGCATCGCCGCCGCGTAGGCGTTGACGATCTGGGACGAGGTGAGCATGGCATTGGCGTTCGGGTGTCCCGGGACGGAGATCCCGTACTCCGTCTCGATGCCCATTACTCGCCGTACGGTCATGCGGCCCTCCTTGCCCGGCGTCGCTCACAGTGCGCGACTCGGCGTTACCGAAGAGCCTAGAACGGCTCCGCGCTGGTGGGGAGATCACTTGCGGTATTTCCCGGGCTGCCCGGCGGAATACCGACGGAATGCGACGGCTGCGGATGCCCGGATTCCGGACATCCGCAGCCGGTTCGCGCTTTTACAGGTACTGACCGGTGTTCGCCACCGTGTCGATGGAGCGTCCCGTGTCCGCGCCCTGCTTTCCGGTGACGAGGGTGCGGATGAACACGATCCGCTCGCCCTTCTTTCCGGAGATCCGGGCCCAGTCGTCGGGGTTGGTGGTGTTGGGCAGGTCCTCGTTCTCCTTGAACTCGTCCACGCAGGCCTGGAGGAGGTGGGAGACCCGGATGCCCTTCTGGTTGTGGTCGAGGAAGGCCTTGATGGCCATCTTCTTGGCCCGGTCGACGATGTTCTGGATCATCGCGCCGGAGTTGAAGTCCTTGAAGTAGAGGACTTCCTTGTCGCCGTTCGCGTACGTGACTTCGAGGAAGCGGTTCTCCTCGGATTCCGCGTACATCTGCTCCACGACGGACTGGATCATTCCGTGGGCGGCGGCGGCCTTGGAGCCGCTGTGCTCGGAGATGTCGTCCGAGTGGAGCGGCAGGTTCGCCGTGAGGTACTTCGCGAAGATGTCCTTCGCCGCTTCCGCGTCCGGACGCTCGATCTTGATCTTGACGTCAAGCCGGCCGGGCCGCAGGATCGCGGGGTCGATCATGTCCTCGCGGTTGGAGGCGCCGATGACGATGACGTTCTCCAGGCCCTCCACACCGTCGATCTCGGCGAGCAGCTGCGGGACGATGGTGTTCTCCACGTCCGAGCTGACACCGGAGCCGCGGGTGCGGAAGAGGGATTCCATCTCGTCGAAGAAGACGATGACGGGGGTGCCCTCGCTCGCCTTCTCCCGGGCACGCTGGAAGACGAGGCGGATGTGCCGCTCGGTCTCGCCGACGTACTTGTTGAGGAGCTCGGGGCCCTTGATGTTGAGGAAGTAGGACTTCCCCGCGGGCTGGCCGGTCACCTCGGCCACCTTCTTGGCCAGGGAGTTGGCCACGGCCTTCGCGATCAGCGTCTTGCCGCAGCCCGGCGGGCCGTAGAGCAGGATGCCCTTGGGCGGCCGCAGTTCGTGCTCCTTGAAGAGGTCCGGGTAGAGGTACGGGAGCTCGACCGCGTCGCGGATCAGCTCGATCTGGTTGCCCAGACCGCCGATCTTCTCGTAGTCGACGTCCGGGACCTCTTCCAGAACGAGCTCTTCGACCTCGCTCTTGGGGACGACCTCGTAGACGTAGCCGGACCGGGAGTCGAGCAGCAGGGCGTCGCCGGCGCGGATGGTGACGTCCAGCAGAGGCTCGGCGAGCCTCACCACCCGCTCCTCGTCCGTGTGCCCGACCACCAGGGCGCGCTCGCCGTCCTCGAGGATCTCCTTGAGGGTGACGATGTCCCCGGCGCGCTCGAACTCCATGGCCTCGACCACGTTGAGCGCCTCGTTGAGCATGACCTCCTGGCCGCGCTTGAGCTCGTCGAGCTCGATGCTGGGGCTGACGTTCACCCGGAGCTTGCGGCCCCCGGTGAAGATGTCGCACGTGCCGTCCTCGTTGGCCTGCAGGAAGACACCGAAGCCGGCCGGCGGCTGCGCGAGCCGGTCGACCTCCTCCTTGAGGGCCACGATCTGGTCGCGGGCTTCACGGAGTGTGTTCGCGAGTCGTTCGTTCTGTGCGGACACGCCGGCCAGGCTGGTCTGCAGCTCGACGATCCGCTCTTCGAGAATCCTCGTGTGGCGCGGAGAGTCGGCGAGCTTGCGGCGCAGGACGGCGATTTCCTGCTCGAGATAGGCAACCTGTCCGGCGGGGTCCTCAGACCCTCGCGCGGGCCGGATGCCGCGGTTGATGTCGTCGTCGTGGGCTGCCACGGTCCTCACCTCCTCCAGGGGGAGCTGGACGCTTCCTGACCCTACCTGCGTGGGTGATGATTGAAACCCCTAGATCAAAAAGACTCCGAGGTGTGTCCGATCTTCACCCTTGCGCTTCCCCTCTCGCCAGCTGAATACCCACCCTTCACCGCTTGAAAGCGGGCGGTTGTATCGTCGTCTTTGGCCAACACCCGTCAGGGGTGGCCCGACTTACCGCGCGAAGCAGAAACGGCAGGAGATATGACCGTGCAGCACGAGGCCCCGGCGACGGGCGCCGAGGAGGCGCTGGAAGTCTGGATCGATCAGGACCTGTGCACCGGGGACGGGATCTGCGTGCAGTACGCACCGGAGGTCTTCGAGCTCGACATCGACGGGCTCGCTTATGTGAAGAGCGCCGACGACGAGCTCCTCCAGGACGCGGGGGCGACGACGCCGGTGCCGCTGACGCTGCTCCAGGACGTGGTGGACTCGGCGAAGGAGTGCCCGGGCGACTGCATCCACGTGCGCCGGGTCGCGGACCGGGTCGAGGTGTACGGACCCGACGCGGAGTGAGGGTCAGGCGCCGCGCGCGTCGGCACGGCCGGCGCGCACGAAGGCGCCGCCCTGCCAGTGCCAGCTGACCTGCTCGTTCTCGTCGGGGCAGCAGCGGGGCACGTCGGGGGTCGAGTAGCCGAGCAGCGTGGCGTGCACCGCTCCGTCGCGGACGGAGAGCTCGGTGACGTTCTGGTGCAGCCCGGGCTCGACGAGCGTGGCCACCACGCGCGCGGGGGCGTCCTTCCCCTTGCCGCGGGTGAGGACGTAGAGGCCGTGCGGCGGGTTGCCCGATCCGGCTTCGCAGTGCACGACCGCAACGGTCTCCGGGTTCCCGTCCCCGTCGAGGTCCCCGGTGGCGCGCTTGGCGACCGTACGGGCTCCTCCCCCGCAGTCCAGCGGGTAGTCGGCTCCGGCGGCCTCGGGAGCGGGTGCGGGGCGCGGTGCGGCCGGGGCCGCGCCGGCCGCGCCGGCCGCACCGGGCTGGAGCAGGCCCGCGAGGGCGACGACCGCGGCCGTCGCGGTCGCGGTGGCCAGCCAGTGGGCCGGCCGGGCGTGGGTGTGCGCGAGGTCCGCGAGGTCCGGGGCGGCGGAGTGCTGCACGCGAGACGTCTCCTGTGGGGGTGGTGCGGCGTGGTTTCCGGGCATCGTGCCACACGTCACAGGGCGACGGAACAGGTGGGGTCGACGGCGTCCGGTTCCGGACGGTGCGGGCGGGGACGCGCCGGGTTCCGGGCGGTGCGGGCCGGGACGCGCCGGGATCCGGGCGGCGCGGTCGGGGGCGCGGGCGGCGGGATCCGGAGGCGAACATGAGGACGCCGCCGTCGAGTTCTCTCCCGTGGGCGGGGAACTCGACGGCGGCGCTGTGCGGATGTCGGGACGTCAGCCCTTGTTGGGGCCTTCGTAGTCCTCGCCGTACGCGCCCTTGGCGGGACGGCGGCGGCGCATCGGGGGCTCGACACCGTCCGCGAGGCGGCGGGCGGTGACGAGGAAGCCGGTGTGGCCGATCATGCGGTGATCGGGGCGGACGGCGAGGCCCTCGACGTGCCAGTTGCGGATCATGGACTCCCAGGGCTGCGGCTCGGCGTAGCAGCCGAACTCGCGGATGGACTCCACGGTGCGGGCGAGCTGGGTGGTGGTCGCCACGTAGCAGCAGAGGATGCCGCCGGGGACGAGCGCCTTGGAGACGGCCTCCAGGCACTCCCAGGGAGCCAGCATGTCCAGGATGACGCGGTCGACGTCGGTGTCGGACAGGTTGTCCTGGA
Organism: Streptomyces sp. LMG1-1-1.1; assembly: GCF_040815545.1. Taxonomy (NCBI): domain Bacteria; kingdom Bacillati; phylum Actinomycetota; class Actinomycetes; order Kitasatosporales; family Streptomycetaceae; genus Streptomyces; species Streptomyces sp. LMG1-1-1.1. The sequence goes on from NZ_JBFPNH010000002.1 coordinate 167,556, forward strand.
GGTCGCCCACGGTCAGCTGCCACGCGGGGTGCGGGCCGCCGAAGTAGCGCTCGACGTTGCCCTTCGCGATCTCGGCGAAGTCCTCGCGGCGCTCGTAGGAGTGCAGCATGCCGCTGTCGCCGATGGCGCGGAGCAGGAAGCTGCTGAGCGAGCCGGAGCCCACACCCGCCTCGACGACGCGCGCGCCGGGGAAGATGTCGGCGAAGGCGAGGATCTGACCCGCGTCCTTCGGGTAGACCACGGCGGCGCCGCGGGGCATGGACAGGACGTAGTCGGGGAGCAGGGGGCGCAGCGCGAGGTAGGCGACGTTTCCGGTGGTACGGACAACGCTGCCCTCGGGGGCGCCGATCAGTTCGTCGTGCGGGAAGGAACCCTTGTGGGTGTGGAAGTTCTTTCCCTCTTCGAGCGTGAACGTGTAGTGACGGCCCTTGGGGTCGGTCAGCTGAACCTGGTCCCCGACCTTGAAGGGCCCGCGTCGGCGGGCGGCACCGGTCGGTTCGGACATGTGAACAAGAGTACCGGGGTTACGAGGACGGTCGTGCCATGGCCTTGACGAAGGCCCGCTCGACGTCGGTGGTGGCCAGGACGCCGTAGATCTCGCCGGTGTCCTCGACGACGAGGTACTCGGTGGCCGGGCTGGCGCGGAGGTGGTCGAGGAGGGGCTGGCCGGTGAGTTCGGCGGGGACCCGCATGCCGTCGGCGATGTCCTGGGCGAGGGTGCTGACGGCGACCCAGGGGCGGCGGTGCTGGGGGACGGCGGCGATGGCGGCCTCGCGGACGATGCCGGTGGGCTCGCCGCCTCCGTCGACGACGACGAGGGCGCGGGCGCCTGCCTCGTTGGCGCGGCGGAGGGCCTCGGAGAGCGGGGTGGTGTGCTCGACGGGGATGGCGCGGCGGGTGAGGACGCGGGCGCGGAGCTCGGGGAGGTGCTCGCGGAGCCGGGCCATGCGGAGGCTGTTGCCGGCGCCGGTCCAGATGATGGCGGCGAGGATCGCGGCGAGCAGGGCGTCGGTGACGGTGGTGAAGCCGCTGATGTCGTCGGTGGAGTTGCCGAGGAGGCCGGTGCGGGTGAGCAGGGGCAGGCCGACGAGGACGAGGACGGCGAGGGCGCGGCCGACCCAGGCGGCGGCGACGGTGCCGCTCATGGGCTTGCCGGTGATCTTCCAGACGACGGCGCGGAGCATCCGGCCGCCGTCGAGCGGGAGGCCGGGGAGCAGGTTGAAGGCGGCGACGATGAGGTTGGAGATCATCAGGCCGGCGAGGAGGACGCCGGGGACGGTGCCGGGCTCGACGGCGTACAGGGAGAGATAGAACACGCCGGAGAGGACGAGGGAGAGGAGGGGCCCGACGAAGGCGAGGACGAACTCGCGGCCGGGGGTCTCGGTCTCCTTCTCGATCTCGGAGACGCCGCCGAAGAACTGGAGCTGGATGCGGCGCACCGGGAGCTTGAAGCGGAGCGCGGCGACGGTGTGCGCCAGTTCGTGGACGAGCACGGAGGCGTAGAACGCGACGGCGAAGAAGAGGGAGACGAGGTAGCGTGCGGCGCCGAGTTCGGGCAGGACGCGTTCGATCTGGTCGCCGAAGACCCAGGTGATGAGGGCGGCGACGAGGAACCAGCTGGGGGCGACGTAGACGGGCACGCCGAAGGGGCGGCCCATGAGGATGCCGCCGCCGGGCTCCTCGGTCCGCTGCGGCTTGGGCTCGTCCTGGTTCACGGGTTCCTCTCGTCGCGTGGTGTGACCCGCGTCGGTGCGTCACGGTTCGATCATGCAGTGCGACGGGGTCCCGGGTCGATGGTATTCCGCGCGATGTCGGTGGCGGGTCGTAGGGTCTTCGTCATGAGTACGAGCGAGCAGGTGCCGGCGGAGCCCCGGGCGCCCATGTCGTTGTCGCCGTCGCGGGCGAGCGATTTCATGCAGTGTCCGCTGCTGTACCGGTTCCGGGTGATCGACCGGCTGCCGGAGAAGCCGAGTCCGGCGGCGACGCGGGGCACGCTGGTGCACGCGGTGCTCGAGCGGCTCTTCGACGATCCGGCGGTGGACCGGACGGCGCCGCGGGCGAAGGCGATGGTGCCGGGGCAGTGGGACCGGCTGCTCGAGTCGAAGCCGGAGCTGGGCGAGCTGTTCGCGGAGGATCCCGACGGGGAGCGGCTCGCGGGCTGGCTGGGCGAGGCGGAGCGGCTGGTCGAGCGGTGGTTCACGCTGGAGGACCCGTCGCGGCTGGAGCCGGCCGAGCGCGAGCTGTTCGTGGAGACGGAGCTGGACTCGGGGCTGCGGCTGCGCGGGGTGATCGACCGGATCGACGTGGCGCCCTCGGGTGACGTGCGGATCGTGGACTACAAGACGGGGAAGGCGCCCCGGCCCGAGTACCGCGACGGCGCGCTGTTCCAGATGACGTTCTACGCGCTGGTGGTCTGGCGGCTGCGGCGGGTGCTGCCGCGCCGGCTCCAGCTGGTCTATCTGGGCAGTGGGGACGTGCTGACGTACGACCCGGTGGAGGCGGACCTGCTGCGGGTGGAGCGGAAGCTCCTCGCGCTGTGGGACGCGATCCGGCTGGCGACGGAGACGGGTGACTGGCGGCCGCGTCCGACGAAGCTGTGCGGTTGGTGCGACCACCAGGCGGTCTGCCCGGAGTTCGGGGGCACTCCCCCGGTCTATCCGCTGAAGATCGTCTCCGCGCGCCCGCCGGAGTCGGGTGAATCGGGGCAGGGCAGAATGGACCCGGCCCCGCCCGCACCGTGAGCCTTGCCCGCACCGTGAGCCGGGTCGCCGTCGTGTGCCCGGCCCGCCCCGTGAAGGAGCCCTTGTGACGATCCGCGTCCTCTTGGTCGACGATCAGCCGCTGCTGCGCACCGGCTTCCGGATGATTCTGGAGGCGGAGCAGGACATCGCGGTGGTGGGTGAGGCCGGGGACGGTCTCCAGGCGCAGGAGCAGGTGCGCGCGCTCCAGCCGGACGTTGTGCTGATGGACATCCGGATGCCGCGGATGGACGGCGTCGAGGCGACCCGGCAGATCACGGGTCCCGGCCGCGACGGTCCGGCGAAGGTGCTCGTGCTGACCACGTTCGATCTGGACGAGTACGTGGTGGAGGCGCTGCGGGCGGGGGCGAGCGGCTTCCTGCTCAAGGACGCTCCGGCGAACGAGCTGGTGCAGGCGATCCGGGTGGTGGCGGCGGGCGAGGCGATGCTGGCGCCGTCGATCACGCGCCGGCTGCTCGACAAGTACTCGGCGCACCTGCCGACGGGCGAGGAGCGGATGCCGGACACGCTGAGCACCCTGACCGACCGTGAGGTGGAGGTGCTGAAGCTGGTGGCGCGGGGCCTGTCGAACGCGGAGATCGCGGCGGACCTGTTCGTCAGCGAGACGACGGTGAAGACGCACGTGGGCCATGTGCTGACGAAGCTGGGGCTGCGCGACCGGGTGCAGGCCGCGGTGTACGCCTACGAGAGCGGTCTGGTGCGGCCGGGCGCCGGCCAGTAGCGGGTCCGCCCGGTCCAGGGCACGGGAAGGGCCCGGCACGCGGTGCGTGCCGGGCCCTTCCCGTGTGCCGTGCGGCGCGCCGGCGGTCAGCCCTTCCGGATCTCCCAGAAGCGGAAGACGGTGGACGCGTCGAGGGTCCATTCGAGGCCGGTGATGTCGTCGCGGGCGACGGCGTACTGCTTGCCTTGCCACAGCGGGAGCATCGGGAGCTCCTCGGCGACGAGGTTCTGGAGCTGTCCGTACTCGTCGCCGGTCCCGGCGCGGTCGGTGATGGCGGCGGTCTCGGGGAGGAGGCGGCCGGTGATGGCGGCGTTCTCGTAGTGGTTGCCGAGGACGTTGCCCTCGCCGAAGAACGGGGAGGTGAAGTTGTCGGCGTCGGGGTAGTCGGGGACCCAGCCCTTGACGTAGACGCCGTACTTGCCGGCCTCGATGTCCTTCTCGTACTGGTCGTAGGCGACGGACTTGACGTCGGCGTCGAAGAGGCCGCTCTCGTTGAGCTGGCCTGCGATGGCCTTCAGCTCCTGGTCGGTGGCCGGGCCGTAGCGGCTGGGGGTGGACCAGAGGGTGAGCTTCACCTTGTCGGTGATCCCGGCGGAGCGCAGGGCCTTCTTGGCCTTGGCCGCGTCGGGGGTGCCGTAGGTGTCGAAGAAGGCGGTGTTGTGGCCGGCTATGCCGGTCGGGACGATCGAGTAGAGCGGGGTGGCCGTCGACTTGTAGACGTGCTCGACGAGGGCCTCGCGGTCGACGAGGTGGGCGATGGCCTTGCGGACGCCGAGCTTGCCGACGACCGGGTCCTTCATGTTGAAGACGAGGTGCTGGACCTCGGCGCTGCTGCCCTGGATGACCTCGATGCCCTTGTCGTCCGTGGTGTCGGAGGTCTCGAGGGCGGCGATGTCGTCGGCGGAGAGGCCTCGGTAGGCGATGTCCACGTCGCCGTCGGCGAGGGCCTTGGCGAGGGCGGCGCGGTCGCCGCGGTACAGCTTGAGGGTGATCCCGTTGTTCTTGGGCCGGGCGAGGCCGCGGTAGCCGTCGTTGGCGGTGAAGGTGGCCGCGGTGTCGCTGATGGATTCCAGCTTGTACGGGCCGGAGCCGGTGGCCTTGCCGTCGGTGCGCAGGGCGTCGGCGGGGTACTCGCGGTGGTCGACGATGGAGCCGGCGCCGGAGGCGATCTTGCTGGGGAAGGTGGCGTCGGGGACCTTGAGGTGGAAGACCACGGTCCGCTCGTCCGGGGTCTCGATCTTGTCGATGGTGGAGAGCAGCGGCGCCGGGCCGGACGGGTCGTCGATCTTGAGGGCGCGCTCGAAGGAGAACTTGACGTCCTCCGAGGTGAGCTTGTTGCCGTTGGAGAAGGTGAGGCCGTCCCGCAGGGTGCAGGTGTAGACCTTGCTCCCGCCGGCGAAGCCGCACTTGTCGGCGGCCTCGGGCTCGGGCTCGAAGCCGCCCTTCGGGAAGGCGAGCAGCGACTGGAAGACGTTGTTGAACAGCAGCCAGGAGCCGGGGTCGTAGCCGGCGGCCGGGTCGGTGGCCAGGATCTCGTCGGACATGCCGACGCGCACGCCGTCACCGGAGCCGCCGGAGCCGCCCTGTTCGGTGCCGCAGCCGCTGAGGAGCGCGGCGGACAGGCCAGCGGCGAGCGGGGCCGTCAGCCACTTGGAGTGTGCCTTCACAGAACGTGCCTCTTGATCTCTATGTCAGACCGGCCGCGCCCTGGTGGCGGCCGGTACCACCGATCGGGACAAGGGGTTATGCGGTCCCGCGGCCCAGTTCCCAGAGGAGCAGGTCGGAGGAGGTGTTGAGGGCGTACTCGACCCCGTTGAGGTCATTGCGCGCGGCGACGTACTGCTTGCCCTGCCACAGGGGCAGGACGGGCACGTCCTGGGCGACGATCTTCTGGATCTGCGCGTAGACGGGGGTCGCCGCGGTGCGGTCGGCGATGCGGCGCGAGCGCGGGATCAGCTGGTCGCGGACGACCTTGTTCACGTAGGGCGTGTTGAGGAAGTTGTCGCTGTCGAGGAAGGGCGCGACGTAGTTGTCGGGGTCCGGGAAGTCCGGGAACCAGCCGAGGCCGTAGACGGCGTAGTCGCCGCGCTTCTGGGCGGTGCGGAACTGCGACCACTCGGAGCCCTTGACGGTGGCGTCGAAGAGTTCGGAGGCGACGAGCTGCTTCTTGATCGCCTCGAACTCCTGGGCGGTCTCGGAGCCGTAGTGGTCGGTGGTGTAGTTCAGGGTCACCTTGACCGGGGTCTTGACGCCCGCGTCCTTGAGGAGCTTGGCGGCGCGCGCGGTGTCGGGCTCGCCGTACTCGTCGAAGAAGGGGGTGGCGTGGCCGGTGATGCTGGAGGGGATGAGCGAGTACAGCGGCTCGGCGGTGGGGCCGTAGACGAGGTTGACCAGGGCGCCGCGGTCGACGACGGAGGCCATCGCCTGGCGGACGGCCTTCTCCTCCACGGAGGGGGCCTTGGTGTTGAAGCCGAGGTAGCGGATCTCCAGGCCGGGGACCTCGGTGATCTCGATGCCGTCCTTCGGCGTCTCGGTGAGGTCCTTGATCTGCTTCTGCGACAGGGAGCGGGCCATCATGTCGATGTCGTCGCTCTCCAGGGCCGCGCCCATGGCGCCGGCGTCGGCGTAGGGACGCAGCTCGACCTTGTCGTTGCGCAGCGTGATGTCGCCCTTGTAGGACGGGTTCTTGGTGAAGACGAACCGGGTGGCCTTCTCGCCGTCACGCTCGACCTTCAGGGTGTACGGCCCCGAGCCGTCGACGTCGAAGCCGTCGCGGAGCCGGTCGGCGGCGTACTTGTCCTTGCTGAGGATGCCGGCGACGGGGGTGGAGAGCTTGTACGGGAAGGTGGCGTCGGGGCTCTTGAGGTGGAAGACGACGCCGTCGGTGCCCTGGGTCTCGACCGTGTCGACGTTCGCGAGGAGCGCGGCCGTGCCGTTGTCCGACTTGATCTTCAGGACGCGCTCGATGGAGTACTTGACGTCCTCGGCGGTGACGGGGGTGCCGTCGGCGAAGGTGAGGCCGGGGCGGAGCTTGCAGCGGTAGCTCTCGCTGGCCTTGTCGGAGAAGCCGCAGCTCTGGGCCGCCTCGGGGACGGGCTCGCCGCCGCCGCGGGGCGTGTGCATCAGGGTCTGGACGGTCTGCCGGAGGATGTTCCAGGCGCCGGTGTCGTAGGCGAAGGCCGGGTCGAGCGGGGCGGGCGCGTCCTCGGTGGCGATGAACTGGTCCGTGGTGCCGACGACGATGGTCGCGGCGCCGTCCTCCACTCCTCCACAGGCGGCGAGCAGAGGGGCGAGCAGTCCGGCCACGGCCGGCAGCACCAGGGTCTTGCGGTTCATCAGGGACGATCTCCTCATCCGGCACTGGGATACAGCGGTCAGTGGGAACTCCGCCGCCGGCCGCCCGGTCGGGGCGGGAGCGATCGGGCCGGGTGTTGCGATCGGTCCTGTGCTCACGGCGGCTTGGGTGTGCGCCGGTGCACGCGGTTATACGGCGAAGTACTCGCGAAAGATTAGTGGGCGGCGCCGCTATTGCCGGACCGCCGGCGGCGGCGGGGGCTGCCACAGTGTGATCATGAATGCGTGGTTCCCGATAGTCATGCGCCGTCACGACAGGGACGCGCATGCCCGAATCGGGACACATGAGGGCAACAGAACAGGCCCATTTCGGACGGGAAACACAGACGGGCCACCCACCGCCGGGCACTCTGCGTGACGAAGGTCACGAGAATGCCGCCTCGGTGAATGGCCCGCCGGATTCCCTCGCGGGAAAGCGCATTAGCTCCCGGGAAAGCTCAGATAAAGCTCAGATTCCGGAGATCAGAGTACGCAGGAAAGGCACGTCGACCTCTTCGAGGGAGCGCACGACGACCCGGCCGGCGGAGGCGGCGATCGGGGCGACCGAGGGGACGGCGACGACCCGGCAGCCGGCGGCCTCCGCGGCCGCCACACCGGTCGCCGTGTCCTCGATGACCGCGCACAGCGCGGGCTCGGCCCCGACCCCGCGGGCGGCCGTCAGATACGGCTCCGGGTGCGGCTTGGTCCGCACGACCTCGTCCCCGGCGACGGTCAGGGTGAAGCGGTCGCGGCCGAGCGAGGCGAGGACCCGGTCGATGATCCGCCGGTGCGAGGCGGAGACCAGGGCGGTCGGGATGGAGTGCCGGGCCAGTTCGGCGAGCAGCCGCTCGGCGCCCGGCATGAGCGGGACGCCCTGGTCGATGCGCTGCTCGAACTTCTCGTTGAGCAGCACGGTCAGCTCTTCGAGCGTGATGTCGGCGCCGGTGGACTCGATGAGGTAGCCCGCGCTGCGGGTCATCGGACCGCCGACGACGACGTCCCTCCACGCCTCGTCGAGCCGGTGTCCGAGGTCGGCGAAGACCTCGACCTCCGCGTCCCACCAGAACCCCTCCGTGTCGACGAGGGTCCCGTCCATGTCGAGGAAGACCGCCTGCAGGGCGGAGCTGCCGTTCGTACGGAACAGGGACGCGGGGACCGTACTGGTCATCCGGCACACCTCCATGGAGGGACGAGAAGGCCGGCCCCCCTCCCCGGTACGGGGAGGAAGACCGGCCTGCACTGGACCGACAAGTGTACGTCCGGATCATCGCGGACGCGTGGATTTAGCCGACGCGTCGACGGCGTCGGTCCCCGGGCGGCCGCCCGGGGGCGTCGGTCACGTCGGTCACCGGGCGGCCGCCCGGGCGGTCACCGTGCGTTGAAGTACTTCGCCTCGGGGTGGTGGATCACGATGGCGTCGGTGGACTGCTCCGGGTGGAGCTGGAACTCCTCCGAGAGGTGGACGCCGATCCGCTCCGGGCGCAGCAGGTCCGCGATCTTCGCGCGGTCCTCCAGGTCGGGGCAGGCGCCGTAGCCGAGGGAGAAGCGCGCGCCGCGGTACTTGAGGTCGAACATGGACTGGACGTCCGCCGGGTCCTCGCCCGCGAAGCCGAGCTCGGCGCGGACGCGGGCGTGCCAGTACTCGGCGAGGGCCTCGGCGAGCTGGACGGAGAGGCCGTGCAGCTCCAGGTAGTCGCGGTAGGAGTCCGACTCGAAGAGCTTGGCCGTGGCCTCGCCGATCTTCGAGCCGACGGTGACGACCTGGAGGCCGACGACGTCGGTCTCGCCGGACTCCTCCGGGCGGAAGAAGTCCGCGAGGCAGAGGCGGCGGCCCCGGCGCTGGCGGGGGAAGGAGAAGCGGGTCCGCTCGTGGCCGGCCTCGTCCAGGATGATCAGGTCGTCGCCCTTGGAGACGCACGGGAAGTAGCCGTGGACGACGGCCGCCTCCAGGAGGTTCTCCGTGTGGAGGCGCTCCAGCCAGCCGCGCAGCCGCGGTCGTCCCTCGGACTCGACGAGCTCCTCGTACGAGGGGCCGTCGCCGGCGCGGTTCTGCTTGAGGCCCCACTGGCCCTTGAAGAGGGCGCCCTCGTCGAGCCAGGAGGCGTAGTCCTTCAGCGGGATGCCCTTGACGACCCGGGTGCCCCAGAACGGCGGGGTCGGCACCGGGTTGTCGGTGGCCACGTCGGAGCGGCCGCCGGGCTCGGGCTCGTCGACCTGGAGGGCGGCGGTGTCGCGCTTGACGACGCGGCGCTGCTTGAGCTCGGGGAGCGCGGCTCCGGGGACGCCCCGCTTGACGGAGATGAGGGCGTCCATGAGGCGCAGGCCCTCGAAGGCGTCGCGGGCGTAGCGGACCTCGCCCTGGTAGATCTCGTATAGGTCCTGCTCGACGTACGCGCGGGTGAGGGCGGCACCGCCGAGGATCACGGGGTACTTGGCGGCCAGCTCGCGCTGGTTCAGCTCCTGCAGGTTCTCCTTCATGATCACGGTGGACTTCACGAGGAGGCCCGACATGCCGATGACGTCGGCGGAGTGCTCCTCGGCGGCTTCCAGGATCGCGGAGACGGGCTGCTTGATGCCGATGTTGACGACGTTGTAGCCGTTGTTGGAGAGGATGATGTCGACGAGGTTCTTGCCGATGTCGTGGACGTCGCCGCGGACGGTGGCCAGGACGATCGTGCCCTTGCCCTCGGCGTCGGACTTCTCCATGTGGGGCTCCAGGTGGGCCACCGCGGTCTTCATGACCTCGGCGGACTGGAGCACGAACGGCAGCTGCATCTGGCCGGAGCCGAACAGCTCGCCGACCACCTTCATGCCGTCGAGAAGGGTCTCGTTGACGATGTCGAGGGCCGCCCGGGACGTCAGGGCCTCGTCGAGGTCCGCCTCCAGGCCGTTCTTCTCGCCGTCGATGATGCGGCGCTTGAGGCGCTCGTCGAGGGGCAGGGCGAGGAGTTCCTCGGTCTTGCCGGCCTTCATCGACTTGGTGTTGACGCCCTCGAAGAGCGCCATCAGCTTCTGCAGCGGGTCGTAGCCCTCTGCGCGCCGGTCGTAGATCAGGTCGAGGGCGGTGGTGACCTGCTCGTCGTCGAAACGGGCGATCGGCAGGATCTTCGAGGCGTGCACGATCGCCGAGTCGAGGCCGGCCTTCACGCACTCGTCGAGGAAGACGGAGTTCAGGAGGATGCGCGCGGCGGGGTTGAGGCCGAAGGAGATGTTGGAGAGGCCCAGGGTCGTCTGGACGTCCGGGTGGCGCCGCTTCAGCTCGCGGATCGACTCGATCGTCGCGATGCCGTCCTTGCGGGACTCCTCCTGACCGGTGCAGATCGTGAACGTCAGCGTGTCGATGAGGATGTCCGACTCGAGGATGCCCCAGTTGCCGGTGAGGTCCTCGATGAGCCGCTCGGCGATGGCGACCTTGTGCTCGACGGTGCGGGCCTGGCCCTCCTCGTCGATGGTCAGGGCGATCAGCGCGGCCCCGTGCTCCTGGGCGAGGCGCGTCACCTTGGCGAAGCGGGAGTCGGGGCCGTCGCCGTCCTCGTAGTTGACGGAGTTGATGACGGCGCGGCCGCCGAGCTTCTCCAGGCCGGCGCGCAGGACGTCGACCTCGGTGGAGTCGAGGACGATCGGGAGGGTGGAGGCGGTCGCGAAGCGGCCGGCCAGCTCGCGCATGTCGGCGACGCCGTCGCGGCCGACGTAGTCGACGCACAGGTCGAGCATGTGCGCGCCTTCGCGGATCTGGTCGCGGGCCATCTCGACGCAGTCGTCCCAGCGGCCTTCGAGCATGGCCTCGCGGAACTTCTTGGAGCCGTTGGCGTTGGTGCGCTCGCCGATCGCCATGTACGAGGTGTCCTGGCGGAACGGCACGGTCTGGTAGAGCGAGGCGGCGCCGGGCTCGGGCTGCGGGGAGCGCTCCGGGGGCGTGAGGCCCTGGACCCGCTCGACGACCTGGCGCAGGTGCTCGGGCGTCGAGCCGCAGCAGCCGCCGACCAGCGAGAGGCCGTAGTCGCGGACGAAGTTCTCCTGCGCGTCGGCCATCTCCGGCGCCGTCAGCGGGAAGTAGGCGCCGTCCTTGGTCAGGATCGGCAGGCCGGCGTTCGGCATGCACATCAGCGGCGTGCGCGAGTGGCGGGCGAGGTAGCGGAGGTGCTCGTTCATCTCGGCCGGGCCCGTCGAGCAGTTCAGGCCGATCAGGTCGATGCCGAGCGGCTCCAGCGCGGTCAGCGCGGCGCCGATCTCCGAGCCGAGCAGCATGACGCCGGTGGTCTCGAAGGCGAGCGAACAGATCAGGGGCACGTCCAGGCCCAGGGCGTCCATCGCGCGCCGCGCCCCGATCAGGCTCGCCTTGGTCTGCAGGAGGTCCTGCGTCGTCTCCACGATGAGGGCGTCCGAGCCGCCGGCCAGCAGGCCCTCGGCGTTCTGCTGGTAGCCGTCCCGCAGTACGTCGTACGTGGTGTGGCCGAGCGACGGCAGCTTGGTGCCGGGGCCGATGGAGCCGAGGACCCAGCGCTGGCGGCCGTCCCGGGCGCCGAACGCGTCGGCGACCTCGCGGGCGATCCGGGCTCCGGCCTCGGAGAGCTCGAAGATGCGGTCGGCGATGTCGTACTCGCCGGCGGCCGAGTGGTTGGAGCCGAAGGTGTTGGTCTCGACGCAGTCGACGCCGGCCTCGAAGTACTCCTCGTGGACCGAGCGGACGATGTCGGGGCGGGTGACGTTCAGGATCTCGTTGCAGCCTTCGAGGTTCTGGAAGTCCTCGAGGGTGGGGTCCTGGGCCTGGAGCATGGTGCCCATGGCTCCGTCGGCGACGACGACCCGGCTCGCGAGCGCTTCGCGAAGGGCTGTGGCGCGGGTCCGGCTGTCAGCGGAAGGGGTCGGCGACGAGGCCATGGATGAGCTCCCTGGGATGCGACGGCTGTCGGCTTTGCACCCTCGGTGGAGGGTGCACGTGGCCAGCGTAACCGCGCACGGCCCGGGGTGGACACGGCGTCCCACGGGGCGGACGGCATCCTGTGTGCGGGGACTCCCGGTCCGACCCGGTCTTGACCGACACTGTGAGGTGTAACGCAAGGTCGGCATCGACCGATAGTGTTCAGCATTGTCGAACAGCGTGAGAGGGATAAGGGGCCGGGCGATGGCGAAGAACATCCAGTCGCTTGAACGGGCGGCGGCCATGCTGCGACTGCTCGCGGGCGGCGAGCGCCGGCTCGGACTGTCCGACATCGCGTCCTCACTGGGACTGGCCAAGGGCACGGCGCACGGCATCCTGCGCACCCTCCAGGCCGAGGGCTTCGTGGAGCAGGAGCCGGCCTCCGGCCGCTACCAGCTGGGCGCCGAACTGCTGCGGCTCGGCAACAGCTATCTGGACGTGCACGAACTGCGGGCGCGCGCCCTCGTCTGGACGGACGACCTGGCGCGGTCCAGCGGCGAGAGCGTGCACCTGGGGGTGCTGCACCAGCGCGGCGTCCTGATCGTGCACCACGTCTTCCGCCCGGACGACAGCCGCCAGGTCCTCGAGGTGGGGGCCATGCAGCCGCTGCACTCCACGGCGCTCGGCAAGGTCCTCTCGGCGTACGACCCGGTGGCGCACAGCGAGGTGCTGGAGGTCGAACGGGAGGCGTTCACCCCGCGGACGACCACGGAGCCCGGGGAGTTCGAGGAGCTGCTCGACCTGGTGCGGGCCCGCGGCTGGGCGGCGGACGCGGAGGAGACCTGGGAGGGCGTGGCGTCGGTGGCGGCGCCGATCCACGACCGCCGGCGCATGCCGGTGGGCGCGGTGGCGGTGACGGGCGCGGTGGAACGGATCCGCCCGGGCGGGGAGCTGCGTCCCGAGCTGGTGGCGGCGGTGCGGGACTGCGCCCGGGCGGTGTCGCGGGACCTGGGGGCCGGCCGCTTCTGACCCGCGGAGGCAGTCCGTCCGCCAGCGCCGCCCGAACACGACTGAACCCGCCGGTAACGATCGCGTTATCGGCGGGTTTTTCGTGTCCCGGACCCTTGACGTGCTGTTGACCGGGGGCAAAACTTCCGTTCATCGGTCGGCATTGTCGAACACCTAACGGCAATACACGTTAGAGTGTGGCAGTGCCAAGGGCCGGTAACGCCCTCAACACGAGGGCGCGGACCACCGGAGGGACCCGGGGTTCGCCTTCCCCTGGACGAAGGACAAAGGAGTCGCGGGTGTCCAGCTCCGACATCTTCCTCGGCGAGACCATCGGTACCGCCGTACTCATTCTGCTCGGCGGCGGCGTGTGCGCCGCCGTGACGCTCAAGGGCTCCAAGGCCCGCAACGCGGGCTGGCTCGCGATCACCTTCGGGTGGGGCTTCGCCGTCATGACGGCCGTCTACATGACGGCTTCCCTCTCCGGCGCCCACCTGAACCCCGCCGTCACGGTCGGAATCGCGATCAAGGACGGCGAGTGGGGCAACGTCCCCGTCTACATCGCGGGCCAGATGCTCGGCGCCATGATCGGTGCGGCGCTCGTCTGGGTGGCCTACTACGGCCAGTTCCAGGCGCACCTCGCCGACCCCGAGGCCTCCGGCAAGAAGCCGATCGAGGGCCCCGGCCCGGTGCTCGGCATCTTCTCCACCGGCCCCGAGATCCGGAACACCTGGCAGAACCTGGCCACCGAGATCATCGGCACCATCGTGCTCGTCCTGGCCGTGCTCACCCAGGGCCTCAACGACAGCGGCAAGGGCCTCGGCGTCATAGGCGCCCTGATCACCGCGTTCGTCGTGGTCTCCATCGGCCTCTCGCTCGGCGGCCCGACCGGCTACGCGATCAACCCGGCCCGTGACCTCGGCCCGCGCATCGTGCACGCCCTGCTCCCGCTGCCGCACAAGGGCACCTCCGACTGGAGCTACTCCTGGATCCCGGTCGTCGGTCCGCTGATCGGTGGCGCCATCGCCGCGGGTATCTACAACATCGCGTTCGCCTGAGCCGTCCTTCTTCCAGACCTCCCTTGGAGCACACCGTGACCGACGCACACACCTCCGGCCCCTTCATCGCGGCCATCGACCAGGGCACCACCTCCTCGCGCTGCATCGTCTTCGACAAGGACGGCCGGATCGTCTCGGTCGACCAGAAGGAGCACGAGCAGATCTTCCCGAAGCCGGGCTGGGTGGAGCACGACGCCGCCGAGATCTGGACCAACGTCCAGGAGGTCGTCGCCGGCGCCCTGACGAAGGGCGGCATCGCCTCCTCCGACGTCAAGGCCATCGGCATCACCAACCAGCGCGAGACCACGCTGCTCTGGGACAAGAACACCGGCGAGCCCGTCCACAACGCCCTCGTCTGGCAGGACACCCGCACCGACAGCCTCTGCAAGGAACTCGGCCGCAACGTCGGTCAGGACCGCTTCCGCCGCGAGACCGGCCTGCCGCTCGCGTCGTACTTCTCCGGCCCGAAGGTCCGCTGGCTGCTCGACAACGTCGAGGGGCTCCGCGAGCGCGCCGAGCGCGGCGAGATCCTCTTCGGCACCATGGACTCCTGGGTCATCTGGAACCTGACCGGCGGCGTCGACGGCGGTGTCCACGTCACGGACGTCACCAACGCCTCGCGCACCATGCTGATGAACCTGCACACCATGGAGTGGGACGACAAGATCCTCCAGTCCATGGAGATCCCGGCGGCCGTGCTGCCCGAGATCCGCTCGTCCGCCGAGGTCTACGGCCAGGTCAAGGGCGGCGCCCTGGACGGCATCCCGGTCGCCTCCGCGCTGGGCGACCAGCAGGCGGCCCTCTTCGGCCAGACCTGTTTCGCCGAGGGCGAGGCGAAGTCCACGTACGGCACCGGCACGTTCATGCTGATGAACACCGGCGACAAGATCATCAACTCCTACAGCGGCCTGCTGACCACGGTCGGCTACCAGATCGGCGACGCCAAGCCGGTCTACGCCCTGGAGGGCTCGATCGCCGTCACCGGTTCGCTGGTGCAGTGGATGCGCGACCAGATGGGCCTGATCAAGTCCGCCGCCGAGATCGAGACCCTGGCGTCCTCGGTCGAGGACAACGGCGGCGCCTACTTCGTGCCGGCCTTCTCCGGCCTGTTCGCCCCGTACTGGCGCTCCGACGCCCGCGGTGTGATCGCCGGCCTCACCCGGTACGTCACCAAGGCGCACATCGCCCGCGCCGTCCTGGAGGCCACCGCCTGGCAGACCCGCGAGATCACCGACGCCATGACGAAGGACTCCGGCGTCGAGCTGACCGCGCTCAAGGTCGACGGCGGCATGACCTCCAACAACCTGCTGATGCAGACCCTCTCGGACTTCCTGGACGCGCCCGTCGTGCGTCCGATGGTCGCCGAGACCACCTGCCTCGGTGCCGCCTACGCCGCCGGCCTGGCCGTCGGCTTCTGGCCCGACACCGACGCGCTGCGCGCCAACTGGCGCCGTGCCGCGGAATGGACCCCTCGCATGGACGCCGACAGGCGTGACAGCGAGTACAAGAGCTGGCTCAAGGCCGTCGAGCGGACCATGGGCTGGATCGAGGACGAGGAGTAGATCGACATGACCACCCTGCAGAGCGTCCCTGCCCTCGGGACGCACCCGGCGTCCGGCTCCCTGCCGAGCCGCGCCGAGACCCGGGACCAGCTTTCCAAGGCGACGTACGACCTCCTGGTGATCGGCGGCGGCATCCTGGGCATCTCCACCGCCTGGCACGCCGCGCAGTCGGGCCTGCGGGTGGCCCTGGTGGACGCCGGCGACTTCGCCGGCGCCACCTCCTCCGCCTCCTCGAAGCTCCTCCACGGCGGTCTGCGCTACCTGCAGACCGGCGCGGTGAAGCTGGTCGCGGAGAACCACTTCGAGCGGCGTGCGGTCTCCCGTCAGGTGGCACCGCACCTCGCCAACCCGCTCACCTTCTACCTGCCCGTCTACAAGGGCGGCCCGCACGGCGCTGCCAAGCTCGGCGCCGGCGTCTTCGCCTACAGCGCCCTCTCGGCCTTCGGCGACGGCGTCGGGCACCTGCTCTCGCCCGCCAAGGCCGCGCAGGACGTGCCGGAGCTGCGGACGGACAACCTGAAGGCCGTGGCCGTCTACGGCGACGACCAGATGAACGACGCCCGGATGGCCCTGATGACCGTCCGTGCGGCGGTCGCCGCCGGCGCCACCGTCCTCAACCACGCCGAGGTCACCGGACTGCGCTTCACCCGGGGCCGGGTCACCGGCGCCGAGCTCAAGGACCGCACCAGCGGCGACGAGTTCGGCGTCACCGCCCGCCTCGTGCTCAACGCGACCGGCCCGTGGGTCGACCACCTGCGCAAGATGGAGGACCCGAACGCGGCCCCCTCCATCCGCCTCTCCAAGGGCGCGCACCTGGTCCTCAAGCGGACCTCGCCCTGGAAGGCCGCGCTGGCCACCCCGATCGACAAGTACCGCATCACCTTCGCCCTCCCCTGGGAGGACATGCTGCTCCTCGGCACCACCGACGAGGAGTACGAGGGCGACCCGGGCCGGGTCGAGGTCACCGAGAAGGACACCGCCCAGATCCTGGACGAGGCCGCCTTCTCCATCCGCGACCAGCAGCTGTCGCGCGACCTCATCACCTACTCCTTCGCCGGTCTGCGGGTGCTCCCCGGTGGCCCCGGCGACACCTCCAAGGCCAAGCGCGAGACGGTCGTCACCGAGGGCCGCGGCGGCATGCTGTCGGTCGCCGGCGGCAAGTGGACGACCTTCCGCCACATCGGCCGTACGGTCATGAAGAAGCTGGAGCAGCTCCCCGGCCACCCGCTGGGCGAGGACTACGAGCCGGTGTCGACGCTGCCGAAGCGGCTGCCGCTGCCCGGCATAGCCAACCCGAACGCGGTCGCGCACCGGCTGCTCGTCGACGGCCCGGCGCCCGGCCCCCGGATGGCCGCCGACACCGCCAAGCACCTGGCGACGCACTACGGCTCGCTGTCGTTCGAGATCGCCCGCATGGCGAACGAGAACCCGGACCTGGCCCGCCGGATCCACCCGGACGCGCCGGAGATCTGGGCGCAGGTCGCCTACGCCCGCGACCACGAGTGGGCCGAGACGGCGGACGACGTGCTGCGACGCCGTACGACGCTGACGATCCGGGGCCTGGCGACGGACGAGGTCCGCGCCGGCGTCGAGTCGATGCTGCGGAAGTAACACCCGTACAGCCGGGGGCGGTTCCTCTTCGAGGGGCCGCCCCCGCGGCGTGCCACGCGCCGTCCACACCGCCGCAACACTCGGCGCGCAGAGTGGGGGCATGAAGTTTCAGGTGCTCTCGATCGTCCCTCACTCCCCCCACCCACTGACCGGCGAACTGCCCACCGCCGCCGACCGGTTGGAGCAGGTCGTCGCGCTCGGCGAGACCGCCGAGCGCCTCGGCTTCGACGCGTACGCGGTCGGGGAGCGACACGCGGGCCCGTTCCTCTCCTCGGCCCCGACCGTCCTGCTCGCCGCGCTCGCCGCGCGCACCACCCGGATCAGGCTGCTCACCGGCGTCACGGTCGTCGCGATCCTCGACCCCGTCCGGGTCGCCGAGGACTACGCCACCCTCGACCAGCTCTCCCGCGGCCGGCTCGAACTCGTCGTCGGCAAGGGCGCGGAGGCCGGGCACTTCGACCTCTTCGGTCTGGACGAGGGGCGGCAGTGGGACCTCCAGAAGGAGAAGTACGAGCTGCTCCGCCGGCTCTGGACGGAGGAGGGCGTCGACTGGGAGGGCGAGTTCCGTCCCCCGCTGAAGGACGTCACCACGATCCCCCGCCCGTACGCGGGCGCGCCCCGGATCTGGCACGGCTCGGCCACCAGTCTGAACTCCCCCGAGCTCGCGGCGAAGCACGGCGATCCGCTGTTCACCGCCAACGCGATCCAGCCGCGCGAGGCGTACGCGAAGCTCATCGCCCACTACCGCGAGAAGTTCGAGGAGTACGGCCACGACCCGGCGCACGCGCGCGTGGCGGCCGGTTCCGGCGGCCTGCTCATCGCGGACACGGCCGAGCGGGCCGTCTCCCGCTACAAGGACCTGTACGAGGCGAAGGTCAGGCAGAGCTTCAGGCCGCACCTGGAGGGGAAGGCCGGGTACAACACGCCGTTCCGCACCGTCGAGGACGCCATCGCGGGCGGTCCTCAGCTGATCGGCTCGCCGCAGCAGATCATCGACAAGATCCTCGGCTGGCACGCGCACTACGGCCACGACCTGCAGTCGGTGACGGTCGACGCCTTCGGCCAGTCGACGGCGGAGCAGGCCGAGACCCTCCAGCGCTTCGCGGAGGAGATCGCGCCGGTGGTGCGGAGGGAGGCTCCGAGCTCGCTCTGGGAGGAGTGAGGGGAGGTGCGGGGCCGCCGTGTGCGGAGGGGAGTTCCTGGGTAGTCGATCAAGGCCGCACGGGTTTTCGGGGATGTCCGGGGGCTGCGGACGGGTCGCCGGAAAGCCGTAAGGTTGGTCCGTACGACAGGAACTTCGAAAAGGAGGCGCTGGGTGATCGAGCTCGAGGGGGTACCCGAGCTGATCGACCCGGTCATGGTGGCCGCGTTCGAAGGCTGGAACGACGCCGGCGACGCTGCCTCCACCGCGGTCGCCCATCTGGACCGGGAATGGAAGGGCGAGGTGTTCGCGGCGCTCGACGCCGAGGACTACTACGACTTCCAGGTCAACCGCCCCACGGTCTTCCTGGACAACGGTGTCCGGAAGATCACCTGGCCGACGACCCGGCTCTCCGTGGTCCGGGTCGGCGGCGACAAGCCCCGCGACCTGGTGCTGGTCCGCGGGATCGAGCCGTCGATGCGCTGGCGCTCCTTCTGCAACGAGCTGCTCGCCTTCGCCCACGAGCTGGGCGTGGAGATGGTGGTGATCCTGGGCGCGCTGCTCGGCGACACCCCGCACACCCGGCCGGTCCCGGTCAGCGGGGTCACCTCCGACCCCGACCTGGCGCGGACGATGGACCTGGAGGAGACCCGGTACGAGGGCCCGACGGGCATCGTCGGCATCCTCCAGGAGGCGTGCACCCACGCGGGCGTGCCGGCGGTGAGCCTGTGGGCGGCGGTGCCGCACTACGTGTCGCAACCGCCGAACCCGAAGGCGACCCTCGCGCTCCTCAACCGCCTGGAGGACCTGATCGGGCTGCGCATCCCGCTGGGCGAGCTGCCCGAGGACGCGCGGGCCTGGCAGGTGGGCGTGGACCAGCTGGCCGCCGAGGACAGCGAGGTCGCCGAGTACGTGCAGACCCTGGAGGAGGCGCGGGACACGGCGGAGCTGCCGGAGGCCTCGGGCGAGGCCATCGCCCGCGAGTTCGAGCGGTATCTGCGGCGGCGCGAGCCGGGCACCGGTCCGGGCCCGGGCGTGGCGACGGACGGCGGCGACTCGCCGTTCCTGCGGGATTCCGGCAGCGGCCGGACGCGGCCGCCGAAGCCGGAGCAGCCGGGACCGGAGGCCGTGCCGGGCACGGAGCAGCCGGATCCCGCGCAGCGGCCGGACGCCGAGCAGGGCGCGGAGCCGGGTGCGGAGGCGGCCGGCGGGCCGGCGGAGGAGTCCGGCGGCGGTCGGGGTGCCGAGTCCGCGAAGGACCCGGGAACCGAGCCCGAGCCGCCGGTCGAGGGCGCGGGCGGCGACGCCGAGGAGTGACCGGTACGGGAGGGGTGGCGCGGCCGCCCCTCCCGTACGGCTTTCCGGGCCCGTTCGGGCCCTGACCGCGGATCAGACGCGCGGCACGGACACCGCGTCGTAGGCGACGGTGGTGGGGTCCGGGTCCAGGCCGAACCGGGCGTTGGGCAGGTAGATCCGGTCGCCCCAGGCCGCGGCGGTGGTCGGGACGCGGAACCGCTCCGGGTCGGTGATCCGGGCGATGGCGGTGCCGCGCGAGCCGGTCGGGTCGAGCCGGACCACGTCGATCTGGTTGATCGCCTGCTGGACGACGTACAGGTCGCGGCCGAGGAGCAGCAGACCGTCCCCGTGCGGGATCCGCAGGTCGCCGAGGTCGACCGCGCGGGCGGTGCCGGTGCGCGGGTCGACGCGCAGGAGCGTGCCGCCGTCCCGGAAGACGTTGACCACGAGCAGTGCCCGGCCGTCGGGGGTGCGTTCGATGCCGTTGGCGGTGAAGTCGGCGCCCTGTGTCCAGTCGCCGCCGAGCGGGACGGTGGTCACCGTGTGGCCGGGTTCGCCGGTGCGGTCGAGGTCGAGGCGGTAGAGCTGGGGCTGGAAGGAGTCGGTGAACCAGGCGGCGCCGGGGGTGAGGACGACGTCGTTGACCATGGTGGTGTCGGCGCCGAGCCCGGTGACGTGGCGCAGGAGCGCGCCGGAGCGGGCGTCTACGACGCGGATGTCCCGGCTCCAGCCTCCGGAGAGGAAGAGCCGCCGCTCGGCCCGGTCGATCTTGAGCCCGACGGTGGAGTACCCGTCGCCGAGGCCCTGGTGGACGATCCGGCCCTCGCCGGTGGCCAGCGAGGCCCGGTAGACGGCGCCGTTCCCGAGCGAGCCGAAGTAGGCGTACGGGCTGTGGCCGATGGCGATGCCCTCCGGCTGGAAGCCCAGCGGGAGGGGGATCCCGGTGGGCCACCGGCCGCCGGGTGCGGTCGCCTGTGCCGTGCCCGCGGCGAGCGGGCCGGTGAGAGCCGCCGCGCCGAGGGCGGCGGCGGCTCCCAGGAATCCTCTGCGTGCGAGGCGATGCTGCACTGAGTGCCCTTTCGTACAAACGGTCTACTGGCACGCACAGCCCATCACAACACGCTCATCCCTCACGGGACTTGGCCGGATCTCGCGGGTGCGAGGCGAAGATCAGCCGCAGCGGAGACGGGCCGCCGCCCAGTCCCCGTGGTCGCCGCTCTTGGACCCGTTGGTGTCCGTGATCCGCAACCGGAGGTGGCGCGCCCCGGTCACGTCGACGTTCACGGGCACGGTCGCGGAGGCGCCGGTCAGCCGCGGCGAGGTCCACAGGACCCGGCCGTCGGCCTCCACGGAGAAGGCCACCTCCCCGTAGCCGTCGATCTCGTCGTCGATGCCGACGTCGGCCGTGAGCGCGGTGCAGCGGCCGCCCAGGTAGACCTCGATGTCGGAGTCGGCGTGGGCGCCGATCCCCTTCTCGTAGGTCGTGCCCGCGAGGGTGAGGGTCCGCCCGTCGGCGGCGCCGGACTCGCCGTTGGAGCGGTCGCGTTCGGGCGGCCCCCAGCCGTTCGTGGAGCGCAGCCACACCAGGTCGCTCGCCCAGGCGTCGCCGGTGGGCGGCGCGGGCATCACGCCGACCGCGAGCCGCTGGGTGGCGGTGCGGTCGGTGCCGGCGGCGCGGTGGCGGGCGGTCGCCGTGAGGGTGGTCTCGCCGGGCTTCGCGTCCGCCGCGGGCGTGACGGCGACCTCGACCCGGCGGGTGGTGCCGGCCGGGACGCGGGTGAGCGGCGCGGCCGGGGTGACCTGCCAGCCGGTCGGGGCGTCCAGGGAGACCCGGACGTCGGTGGCGTCCCGGGAGCCGGCCGTGACGTCGACGGCGACGGTGCCGGGGGTGCCCGCGCCGAGTTCCTGCCCGGTGGGTGCGGCCAGGGCGGCGGAGGCGCCCGGTACGGCGCCGCCGACCGCGCTGGTGGCGGTCAGTCGCAGTTCGAAGCCGCGGCCGGTGGACAGGGCCTTGGTCTTGACCCGGACCACTCCCCCGCGCTCGTCGGTGTCGTACCACCAGCCCTCGGCGGCGGCGTCGAGGGCGGCGCGGGAGGTGAGGCCGGGCAGCCTGCGTCCGTCGAGCCGGACGCCGTCGGGGGCGTCGCCGGTGTGGACGGTGAAGGCGTACGGCCGGGCGGCCGGCTTGCCGGTGTACGTGCCGGTGCTGGGGCCGACGCGGACGGAGACGTCCCCGGGGCCGGCGTTCGGGGCGCTGACCTCGGCGCGCTGGGTGGCGTACCGGCCGGTGCGGTGCTCGCGGGTGACGCCGTCGTCCTCGTACAGCTCGAAGGAGGAGCTGCCCTTGGGGTAGACGTCCCAGGCGAGCGGGTCGCCGGGGGCGCGGTCGGTGTACGAGCGGATGCCGCCGGGCCACATCGGGACGGTCGCCCCGGCCCGTACGAAGAGGGGCAGGGTGTCGAGGGGCGCGTTGTAGTCGTCGATCGTCACCGGGCCCTCGTAGGTGCGCCCGTTCCAGTAGTCGATCCAGGTGCCCCGGGGGAGGTAGATGCCGTCGCGTTCGACGGCGTCCTGGTAGACGGGGGCGACGAGGAAGTCCTCACCGCTGAGGAACTCGTACTTCGCGGCGTCGCTCGCGGCCTTGGGGTCGTCCGGGTATTCGAGGGCCAGCGGCCTGGCGAGGCCGACTCCGGTCTTCGTGGCCCGGTAGGCGTGGCTGTAGACGTACGGGAGCAGGGCCTCGTGGAGCTTGAGGGAGGCGCGGTTGACCGTGGTGTACGGCTCGCCGTAGCGGAAGGGCTGCTTGTCGTTGGCGGCCCAGCCGTCCATGGTCATGGTGACGGGCAGGAAGGTCTTCCACTGGAGGTCGCGGGTGTACGTCTTGGCGCTGCCGCCGAAGATGCCGTCGACGTCACCGGTGGTGTACGCGAGGCCGGACATGGACGCGCCCGCGTAGGTGGGTATCTGCCAGCGGATGTACTCCCAGCTGCCGGACTGGTCTCCGGACCACTGGACGCCGCAACGCTGGGCGCCGGCCCAGCTCTCGGGGGCCCAGGTGAAGCCGCGGGCGTCGCTGTTGGCCTCGATGCCGGCGTGGGCGTCCTTGCAGCCGTCGAGGGCGAACTTGTAGCCCTCGCCGACCCAGGCGACGTCGAGCTTGGCGACCCGCTGGCCGGCCTTGACCTGCTCTCCGAGCCGGGCGATGCCGTCCTCGGTCCACAGGCCCAGCTTCATGCCGCGCTCGCCGAGTCCGGTGGAGGCCTCGGCGAGGTTCTCGTAGCCGCAGCCGTAGCCGTCGTTGACGAGCATCCAGCCGTTGGGCATGTCGTTCGCGACGTAGCCGTCGGCGACCTTCAGGGCGTCGAGGGTGTGGCGCTCGCCGCGGTTGGCGTTGTGGAGGTAGCAGTCGGCGTCGCCGATCTCCAGGCCGTACACGGGCGGCATGAAGGGCTTGCCGGTGAGCCGGGTGTACTGGCCGATGACGTCCTTGGCGGCGTCGGCGCCGGTGCCGGTGAAGTAGTAGGCGTCGAAGCGCTGTTCCTTCGCGGTGGTGGTGACGGGCTCGGTGAAGGCGTACGTGTTGGGGGCGTAGGTGTTGCGGTAGACACCGTAGCCGGCGGAGGAGAGGTAGAACGGGACGGAGTTGGGGTGGCCGCCGTCGTTCCAGTTGTAGTCGACGCCGACCTCGACGGTCTTGTCGCGGTGGGACGTGTTGCCGCGGCCGTTCTGCATGCCGGCGCCGTAGAACTGCTCGGTGGCGCCGCGGGCGAGGGTCTGGACGGTGCGGTCCTGGTTCCAGGTGAGGCCCCGGGTCTCGGTCCAGAGGGTGGTGCCGTCGGCGCGTACGGCCGCGAAGCGGAGCGGCGACTTGTAGGCGCGCAGGGTCACGTCGGCGGTGCCGAGTTCGTACCGGTCGCCGAGGTCGCGCCAGGTGGTGGTCGGCGCCGGGCCCTGGGGCAGGGTGATGTCGGTGCCGGTGGGGTCGGTGAACCTGCCGTCGGGGGCGAGTTCGATGCGGAAGGTGTCGGCGGTGACGAAGGAGACGCGGGCCTCGGCGTGACCGGCGGTCAGCCGGTAGACGGGCCCGTCGGCGGCGAAGCCGGTGACGTCGCCGACGGTGGTGTCGGACGGATCGGCCGTGGCGGTGGCACCGGGTCCCGCGAGGGTGGCGACGAACCCGATGAGTGCACCGACGACTGCAGCTCTCATGCGCATTGATGATTGCATGGAGCCTATTTAGCGCAGATTCGAGCATCGCGACAGGACAAAAAGGAACCGCCCCCGGACTTCCTGAAGAAGTCCAAGGGCGGTTCCACACGAGCGAGTTGCACCGGACGGCTGTTACAGGGCGACGCCCAGCAGCGCGTCGACCGCGCGGGAGACGAGTCCGGGGGCGGATTCGTCGTCGCCGCCCTCGGCCGTCTGGAGCGCGGCCCAGCGGTCCACCGCCGCGAGCGCCGCGGGGGTGTCGAGGTCGTCGGAGAGCGCCTCGCGGAGCTCCTCGACCAGCGCGTCGGCGGGCGTGCCGTCGGGCCGGGACACGGCGGCGCGCCAGCGGCCGAGACGCTCCACGGCGTCCTGGAGGACCTGGTCGGTCCACTCCCAGTCGTCGCGGTAGCGGTGGGACAGGAGCGCGAGCCGGATGGCGGCCGGGTCGACGCCGTCCTTGCGCAGCTTGGAGACGAAGACCAGGTTGCCCCGGGACTTGGACATCTTCTCGCCGTCGAGCGCGACCATGCCGGCGTGGACGTACGCCTTGGCCATCGGGTACTCGCCGGTGAGGGTCTGGGCGTGGGAGGCGCCCATCTCGTGGTGCGGGAAGATCAGGTCGGAACCGCCGCCCTGCACGTCGAAGCCCATGCCGAGGTGGTCGAGGGCGAT
Organism: Streptomyces sp. LMG1-1-1.1; assembly: GCF_040815545.1. Classification (NCBI taxonomy): domain Bacteria; kingdom Bacillati; phylum Actinomycetota; class Actinomycetes; order Kitasatosporales; family Streptomycetaceae; genus Streptomyces; species Streptomyces sp. LMG1-1-1.1. Next base: position 191,787 of record NZ_JBFPNH010000002.1, read on the forward strand.
GGCGACGCACTCGATGTGCCAGCCGGGGCGGCCGTGGCCCAGGCTGCCGCCGTCCCAGCTCGGCTCGCCCTCGCGGGCCGCCATCCAGAGCATCGGGTCCAGCGGGTTCTTCTTGCCGGGGCGCTCCGGGTCGCCACCGCGCTCGGCGGAGAGGTGGCGCATCAGCTCGGTGCTGTAGTGCGAGACCTCCCCGAAGTGCGGGTCGGCGTCGACGGAGAAGTAGATGTCGCCGTCCAGCTCGTACGCCGCGCCCGCGTCCCGGAGGCGCTCGACGAGCGGCACGATGCCCGGTATGGCCTCGACGGCGCCGATGTAGTGCTGCGGGGGCAGCATCCGCAGGGCGGTCATGTCCTCGCGGAACAGGGCGGTCTCGCGCTCGGCGAGGCCGACCCAGTCGATGCCGTCGCGGATCGCGCGCTCCAGGAGCGGGTCGTCCACGTCCGTCACGTTCTGGACGTAGTGCACCTGCCGCTTGGTGTCGAGCCACACGCGCTGAACGAGGTCGAACGCGTTGTAGGTCGCCGCGTGACCCATGTGGGTCGCGTCGTACGGCGTGATGCCGCACACGTAGATACGGGCGACGGGGCCGGGGGCGAGGGTGACTCGTCCGCCGGTCGCGGTGTCGTGGATCCGGAGGTCGCGGCCCTTGCCGGGAAGGGCGGGGACCTCAGAAGCGGGCCAGGCATGCATGACCCGAGCGTAACCGGACAGGTGTTCCGGATACGAACCGGATCCGGGATCTTGACCGATTAGGCGCTCTTGCGGGTCGGAGGCTTGCATGCATACCCCCCAGGGGTGCATGCCCGCACCGGCGCCATGGCCGAAACCTTTCGGCCCGGTCTCAGACCGGCGGCCAGGGGATCGCCGGCCACTGCCCCGAGGGCTCCGGGTGCCGTCCAGTCGCCCGCAGCGCCCCCACGCGGGCGCGTACCGCCGCGACCTCGGCGCCGGTCAGCAGTTCCGCCAAACGGGCGGCGAGCGGCGCTCCCGGGGCCAGGGAACGATCGAGACCGTCGAGCACCCCGGCCGCCTCGGCGGGCAGCTCCTCGCCCGCCCAGCCCCACAGCAGCGTCCGCAGCTTGTCGTCGACGTGGAACGTGACGCCGTGGTCGATCCCGTACAGACGCCCGTTCGGCGCCGGCAGCAGGTGCCCGCCCTTCCGGTCGCCGTTGTTGATGACGGCGTCCAGGACGGCCAGCCGCCGCAGCTCCGGGGTGTCCGCGTGGACGAGGAGCGCCGTGCGGTCCTCGTCGACCTGGGCGGGCCCCACGGCCTTCCAGCCCTCGCCGGCCTCGTCGTCCTCGGTGAGGGCGAGCAGCCGCGCCCCGGGGTCCGCCTCGATCCACAGCTGGACCATGCCCTCCCCGTACGGCCCGTCGCGGAGCACGGTCGGCGGGATCAGCCCCCAGCCGGTGGCCTCGGAGAGCTCGTACGCGGCGACCTCGCGCTGCGCGAGGGTCCCGTCGGGGAAGTCCCACAGGGGCTGCTCCCCCGCGACCGGCTTGTAGACGCAGGCCGCCTCGCGGCCCCCGTACGCGACGGAGCAGTACAGCACGGCGTTGGACGCCTCGCGGACCCGGCCGCGCACGGTCAGCTCACCTCGGGCGAGCAGCTCGGCGTCCGTCGGGGTCGAAGGGCTGCTGCTCATGCTCCGCGGCGGTATCCGTTCTGGCGCGGGCAGACGTGCCCCTCGGGGTCGAGCGGCAGGCTGCACAGCGGGCACGGCGGCCGGCCGGCGTTGACGACGTCCAGGGCCCGCTTGGCGAAGGCCCGGGCCTGGGCCCCGCTGAGGCGGACCCGGAGCATCGGCGGGCCGTTCTCCTCGTCCTGGAGCAGTCGCTCCTCGGCCTCGGCGAGGTCCTCCTCGGAGTCCGCGTCGAGTTCCACGAGGGCCTGCGCCTCGACGATCATCCGCTGTTCCTCGCCGTCCCAGGCGAGCGCCATGGTGCCGACCCGGAACTCCTCCTCGACGGGGGCGTCGAGCGGGGCGGTGTCGGCGATCTCGGCCGGGGCGACGGCGGGGACCGGGGCGTTGCCGCCGGTGCGGCGCACGACCTCGTCGAGGAGTTCGTCTATGCGCTCGGCCAGCGCGGCGACCTGTGTCTTCTCCAGCGCGACGCTGGTGACGCGGCCGCCCGCGGACGCCTGGAGGAAGAACGAACGGCGGCCAGGCAGCCCGACCGTGCCGGCCACGAAACGCTCCGGTGGGTCGTAGAGGAACACCTGACGGGACACGTTCCCGACTCCCTTGCGTCTCGACGGTCGTACTACAGCGGCGCGTCCACCCTACTGCGCAAGGGGATCACGCCGCGCCCGCACCACCCCCGACCTCCGCGGTCCCACTGCTGTCGGGGTGCTCGCGGGGGGCGAGTCCGGCGAAGTCCCCCGTGTCGCCGAGGCGGAGGAGGAAGGGACGCAGGCGCGTGTAGCGGATGACGGTGACCGAGCAGGGGTCGACGTGGACCCGCTGGAAGAGGTCGAGGTGCAGGCCGAGGGCGTCGGCCACGATCGACTTCACGATGTCCCCGTGGGAGCACATGAGGTACGTGGCGTCCTCGCCGTGCTCGGCCTCGATCCGGGCGTTCCAGTCGCGTACGGCCTCGACGGCCCGGTCCTGCATCGCGCGCATCGACTCGCCGCCGGGGAACGCGGCGGCGGAGGCGTGCCCCTGGACGACGTCCATCAGGGGCTCGTCGTTGAGCTCGGCCAGCTTGCGGCCCGACCAGTCGCCGTAGTCGCACTCGTTGATCCGGTCCTCGACGTGGAGGGGGAGCTCCGGGCGGGCGTCCAGGAGGGGCCGCAGGGTCTCCCGGCAGCGCTGGAGGGGGCTGGAGACGGCGGCGGCGAGCGGGACGCCCGCGAGGCGCCCCGGCAGGGCGGCGGCCTGCGCGGCCCCGCGCTCGTCGAGCGCGATCCCGGGAGTGCGCCCGGCGAGGACCCCGGAGGTGTTGGCGGTGGAGCGTCCGTGCCGGACGAGGATCAGCGTGGCCATGCGGGCCAGCCTACGGGGGCGTCCGGCCGATCGGGGCGGGCTCCGGCCCTACGTGAGCCGGCCGCCCCGCGTGCGTGGCCCGGCCGTTCGGGGGAGAATGCGCCGCGTGATCGTGGACTCTGCCATCTACCGCGACGGGCGCCGCACGGACGGACCCGTCGACCTCTCCGACGCCCTGCAGGAGGCCCGGGCGGCCGGGGACGCCTTCCTGTGGGTGGGACTGTACGAGCCGACGGAGGCCGAGTTCGACCACGTGGCCTCGGAGTTCGCGCTCCATCCGCTGGCCGTCGAGGACGCGTTGAAGGCCCACCAGCGACCCAAGCTGGAGGTCTACGACGACTCGCTGTTCGTGGTGCTCAAGCCGGTCCTGTACGAGCCCGAGAGCGACCGGGTCTCGTCCGGCGAGCTCATGCTGTTCATCGGCGACTCGTTCGTGGTGACGGTCCGGCACGGCGAAGGCTCGCCCCTGATGGCGGTGCGCAAGCGCCTGGAGGCCGACCCGGAGGTCCTGAAGCACGGGCCGACGGCCGTGCTCTACGCGGTGAGCGACGCGATCGTGGACCACTACCTGGACGTGACGGGCGAGCTCCAGGTGGACCTGGAGGAGCTGGAGGCGGACGTCTTCGCGCCCTCCGGGGGCAATCCGGCGAACACCGCCGCGCGGATCTACACGGCCAAGCGGCAGGTCCTCGAGTTCCGCCGGGCCAGCGGCCCGCTGGCCGGTCCGATGGCCCGGCTGACGGCCGGCGTGGTGCCGTTCGTGAACGAGGAGGCGCAGCCCTTCTTCCGCGACGTCAACGACCACCTGCTGCGCTCCAACGAGCAGGTGGAAGGACTCGACCGGCTGCTCTCCGACGTGCTGTCGGCCCATCTCGCGCAGATGGGCGTGCGGCAGAACGACGACATGCGGAAGATCTCCGCGTGGGCCGCCATGGCCGCGGTCCCGACGATGGTCGCCGGGATCTACGGGATGAACTTCGAGCACATGCCCGAGCTGCGGTGGGAGTGGTCCTACCCGGTCGTGATCGTCGTGATGACGGGCATCGTCGTCGCGCTGTACCGGCTCTTCAAGCGCCGCGGCTGGATGTGACGCCGGGCGGCCTCAGAAGGCGGGTGCGGGGACCGGGGGCCCGCCGAGGGCGTCTCGCCGCTCCGGCATCCGCAGGCCGACCATCCGGTGCCAACCGGCCGCCCGTTCGTACGCGTACACGCCGTGGATCCCGGCGGCGAGGACGGCCGCCTTCGGCCGGGGCCACTCCAGGATCCGGCCCATGTGCCGCATCACCGCGAGGCTGACGTCCCGGTAGACCCGGATCTCGGCCAGGGCGGACTCGCGCAGGGTCCGCTGGATCAGCCGGCCGTGGCCCGCGCGGGCCAGCCGGAGCAGCTCCTCGTGGCAGTAGGCGAGGTGGTTGTCCTCGTCGTTGCAGATCATCCGGATCGCCTTGCCGAGTTCCGGATGGTCCCCGAAGTACCTCACCAGGAGCTGCATCTGCGCGGCCGCGCGCTCCTCGGTGACCCTGCTGTGCGCGAGGTAGACGACGACGTCCTCCTCGGTCAGCGGCTCGTCGCGGCGGAGCTTGTCGTGCGCGAGGCCGATGCCGCGCTTCTCGAGCAGCATCGTGTAGTCGGTGTCGGGCGGCACGGGGACGGGTTCGAGGCCGCGCTTCTTCATCAACGCGTTGAAGATCCGGCCGTGCTTGTCCTCGTCGGCGCCGTGCCGGGTGATCTTGGGCGTGAGGTCCCGCATCCCGGGCGCGACGAGGGTCGCGATCCGGGCGTTCTCCCAGCCGCCCTGGGCCTCGCCGCTCGCGGCGATGGAACAGAAGAGCCGGAAGGACTCGTCGTTGTCGATGATTTCCTGGAACAGGCCCTTGGCCGTGAGCATCGCCGCCACCTCCGTGCGGACGCCCGTACTCCGGTACGTCCGGGAAGAACGAGTCAAGTCCGGTCCCGCACGACGGGCAACAGGAGGGGCCGACGGCTCGGCCGAAAGAGTGAGACCCGAAGGCGTAACCGGGGGCCCCGCAAAGGCGTTGTGCTGCATGACGGCCGTGGCGGGGAAGACCCCCGAGCCCCCACCACGGCCGCAGACCACCTTTTCCCGACGGCGCTCTCGCACCGCGAGGCCCCTGGGGGCCTCGCGGGCTTCGAGCGCCTGCGCCGGACTCCGTCCGGCGGGATCCCGGGGCGGGACCCGCATTCTGATCCGGCTCCGGCTCCTCCCGGTGCGGGTGCGGCCTCGGCGTTACGCCAGGCTCGCGTGCTCCATCGCCTCGACGCCCGCCCGCAGGGCCGCGAGCCGCTCGTCGAGGGTGAAACCGGCCGGGGCGAGGGTGAGGGTGGTGACACCGGCCTCGGCGTACGCGGTCATCCGCTCGGCGATCCGCTCGACGGAGCCGAGCAGGGTGGTCTGGTCGATCAGCGAGTGCGGCACGGCGGCCGCGGCCCCGGCCTTGTCGCCGGCCAGGTACTTGTCCTGGATCTCGGCGGCCTCCTTCTCGTACCCCATCCGCTGCGCGAGCTGGTTGTAGAAGTTCTGCTTGCGGCTGCCCATGCCGCCGACGTACAGCGCGGTGTACGGACGGAACACGTCGGCGAGGGCGTTCACGTCGTCGCCGAGGGCCAGCGGCAGGGTGGGGCAGACGTCGAAGCCGTCCATGGTGAGGCCGGCCTTCTCGCGACCCGCCCGCAGATGACGGAGCGCGGTCTCCTCCAGGTGGTCGGCCGAGGGGAAGATCAGCAGCGCGCCGTCCGCGATCTCGCCCGTCTGCTCCAGGTTCTTGGGGCCGATCGCGGCGATGTAGAGCGGGATGTGCTCGCGCTCCGGGTGGACGGTCAGCTTGATGGGCTTGCCGGGGCCGCCCGGGAGCGGCAGGGTCCAGTGCTCGCCGTCGTAGCTGAGGCGCTCGCGGGTCATGGCCTTGCGGACGATCTCGACGTACTCGCGGGTCCGGGCGAGCGGCTTGTCGAACTTCACGCCGTACCAGCCCTCGGAGACCTGCGGTCCCGAGACGCCGAGGCCGAGGCGGAAGCGGCCGCCGGTGAGCGAGTCGAGGGTGGCGGCGGTCATCGCCGTCATGGCGGGCTGCCGGGCCGGGATCTGCATGATCGCGGAGCCGACGTCGATCCGCTCGGTCTTCGCCGCGACCCAGGCGAGGACGGTGGGCGCGTCGGAGCCGTACGCCTCCGCGGCCCAGCAGACGTCGTAACCGAGGCGGTCCGCCTCCTGGGCGACGGCGAGGTTGTCGCCGTCCATTCCGGCGCCCCAGTAGCCGAGGTTGATGCCGAGCCGCATTCCACACACCTCTTACCCATCGGTAACGTCTTTGTGGGCCGGACTCTAGCGCGCGCCCGGGGCATCCGTCAGGGCACGGTTGTCCACAGGCTCTCTCCGCGTGGTGCCCTGGCCAGTAATCTCGCGCCCATGGAGCAGAGGCATCTCGGACGTACCGGCCTGCGCGTGTCGCGCATCGGACTCGGCACCCTCACCTGGGGCCGGGACACCGACGAGCACGACGCCGCCGAGCAGTTGAAGGCGTTCTGGGACGCGGGCGGCACACTCGTGGACACCGCCGACGTGTACGGCGGGGGCGAGGCGGAGTACCTGCTCGGCCGTCTGATGGACCGGCTCGTGCCCCGCCAGGACCTCGTCCTGTCCACCAAGGCGGGCAGCGTGCCGGACCCGGACCGGCGCACCGACGGCTCGCGCGGACACCTGCTCGCCGCGCTCGACGCCTCCCTCGCCCGGCTCGGCACCGACCACGTCGACCTTTGGCAGCTGCACGCCTATGACCCGAACACGCCTCTGGAGGAGTCCCTCCAGGCGCTCGACATCGCCGTACGCAGCGGGCGCGCCCGGTACGCGGGCGTGGCGAACTTCTGCGGCTGGCAGCTGGCCAAGGCCGGTACCTGGCAGCTCGCCGGCGACCGGACCCGCCTCGCCGGGGCCCAGCTGGAGTACTCGCTGCTCCAGCGCGGCATCGAGCGCGAGGTACTGCCGGCCGCCCTGGACCTCGGCATAGGCCTACTGCCCTCGTCACCGCTCGGCCGCGGGGTCCTGACCGGCAAGTACCGCTCCGGGACCCCGACGGACTCCCGGGGCGCCTCGGAGACCATGGCGCCGTTCGTGGAGCCGTATCTCGACGACGCCGCGAGCCGGATCGTCGACGCGGTCACGACGGCTGCCGACGGCCTCGCGACGACCCCCCTCCACGTGGCCCTCGCCTGGGTCCGCGACCGGCCCGGAGTGACCGCCCCGATCGTCGGCGCGCGCACGGCACGGCAGCTCACGGCCGCGTTGTCGGTGGAGACCCTTAGTCTTCCTGACGAGATCTGTCGGGCGCTGGACGATGTGTCGGCGCCCGTGCACCGCTATCCGGATCACGACTGGAGCACCTTGTGACCGAGCCTTCCGGGGAGACCGCGCCCGAGGCCGCGAAGCCCACCGAGGACGCGCAGGAGGCCGCCGCCGAGGCCCGGCCCCCGGCCCCTGCCGAGGCACCCGCCGCCTCCGAGGAGCCCACCGCGGCGGACGCGGACGAGGCACCGGGCGCTGCCGAAGAACCGGGCGCTGCCGAGGAGCCGGACGCCATCGAGGAGTCGGACGCTTCCGAAGGGCCCGCCCCCTCCGAAGGACCCGACGCGGCCGAGGACCCCGAGGCGACCGACGAGCCCGGCGCTTCCGCGGGCACCGGTGACGCCGAGGAGCCGGAGGCCGGTGGAGAGCCGGAAGCCGGTGGAGAGCCGGAAGCCGGGGGAGAGGCCGCCGCCGGGTCCGGGGGCGCCGGGACGACCGACGCGACCGACGCGACCGACGCGACCGACGCGACCGAGTTGAGCGACGCGCAGGCCGAGCTCGCCGCGCAGCGGGAGCTGCGGGCAAGGATCGAGGCGCGGAAGGCGGAGAAGGAGGGCACGGTCGCGAGCGGTGCCAAGCTGAGCGGCACCGCTGCGGACCTGCTCGCGGCGGTACGGGCGGTGGAGGGCGGCGCTGCCTCGGGCAGCACCTTCTACGAGAGCCCGGAGCCCGCACCCAGGCGCCCCTCCCCCGAGGCGGCCCCGGCCGCGACCGTACGGCCCCCCGCGCCCGAGCGGGCCTCCGCGCCCGCGCCCGGGACCACGGCCGCCGTGCGGGAGGTGCTGGCCAAGGGCGGCGCGCCCGAGGCGCTGGCCGACCAGGTCGCCGCCGCACTCGGCGAGAACGCGGCAGCGGCACTGAGCGAGGACCCCTGGCAGCTGCTCGCCGTGCCCGGGGTGCGCCCGGAGCAGGCCGACGGTTTCGCCCGGGCGCTGCTCGGCGCCGCGTGCGGCCCCGGGGACCCGCGCCGGACCGTCGCTCTGACCGTGTGGCTGCTGGAGCGCGCCGCGCTCCAGGGACACACGGCGCTGGAGATCCAGGCCGTGCGCGCCGGATTGGCCGGGCACGGGGTGCCCGACCCGGAGGAGGCCGTCGAGACGGCCGTCTCCGAGGCGGCGGTCCTCGTCTTCCAGGAGGAGGAGACGGCGGAGCCCGAGTCCGACGAGGACGAGGAACCGGCCGAGGAGCCGGCGCAGCCCGCCGCGGAGGTGCCGGCCTCGCCCGTGCTGCTCGGGCTCGACCGGTACGCCCTCGCGGAGGAGAGCCTGGCGGACGGTCTCGCCCGCCTGGTCAAGACCGCGACGGCCCAGCCGTGGGAGGGCTCCGAACTCGAACGTGCCGCCGGTGAGCACGGGCTCGTCCTGCACACGGGCGGCGAGGCCTCCCGGGCCGAGCCGGTCGCGCTCGCGGAGGCGGCCCGCGCACGGGGGCTCCGCACCCTGGTCGCCGTCCACAGCGACGCCGGCCGGCACGCGCTCGGCGACGCCGGGGCGGCCGCGGTGACGGTCGGCGGCCTGCTCTCCGGGGCCGCCGGTCCGGCCCGTGACGAGGACGGCGCCTTCGCCCTCGACCTGCTGGTGGTCCTCGACGCGCCGCAGCTGGACGTGGAGACGGCCGCGCTGCTCGTGGAGTCCCTGCCGGACGGCTGCCGCCTGGTCCTGAGCGGCGACCCCGAGGTCCTGGGGGCGCCGGGCGCCGGGCGGGTCTTCACCGACGCGCTCGCGGCCCGGGTGTGCCCCCGGATCGCCTCGCGGCTCCCCGACCCGGGGCCGCTCGGCGAGCTGGTCTCGGGCATCGGCGTGGGCGAGCTGAACCAGGTGGAGGCCCCCGGCAAGGAGGTCGTGATCGTCCCCGTGCGGGACGCCGGCGAGGCCGTGCACCGTACGGTGCAGCTGGTCGCCGACTCGGTGCCCCGGGCGATCGGAGTGCCGTCCGAGCAGACCCAGGTCGTCACGGTCGGCCACGGCGGCTCCGCGGGCACCCGCGCGCTGAACGCCGCCCTCAAGCAGCGGCTCAACCCCGGCCCCGGCCGGTTCGGCGGCTACGACCCCGGCGACCGGGTCGCGTACGCGCCGGCCCCGGGCCGGACGGTGACGGGGACCGTGCTGTCGGCCGACGCCGAGGGGCTGCGCCTGCGGTGCGGCGACGAGGGGGTCCTCGTACCGAAGGAACGGGTGGAGGCCACGCTGCGGCACGGCTGGGCGCTCACCGCGCACCAGGCCGCCGGGACGCGGTGGCCCGCGGTGGTCGTGGTGCTCCCCGGCGACGCCGCCGGCGGTCTGAGCCGGCCCTGGGTGTACACGGCCTTCGGCCGGGCCGAGCGTCACCTGTCGGTCGTGCACGGCGTGGACCAGGCCCTGGCCCGCGCGGTGGCCGAGGGGGTGGCCCCGGAGCGTACGACGCGACTGCGGCCGCTCCTGGAGGCGCTGCTCGCCACCCCCGAGGACTAGCACCGGGAAACAGCACCGGGAACGGCCGGAGGGCCGGGCCACCGCACTGAGCGGTGACCCGGCCCTCCGTCGTTCGCGCGAGAAACCGGCTCAGGGCCGCCTCGGGGACCGCCTCTCAGAAACCGGCCCCCGCGTGCTGGTCGGCGCCGGCGACGGCCCTCGGCACGCCGGGCCCGTCGTCCACTCCGCCCTCGAAGTCCCCGTCCCCGCCTCCCTCATCGTCTTCGTCCCCGTCCTCGTCCTCGTCCTCGTCGAAGACGGAGCTGACGTCGAAGCGGCAGACGATCCGCTCGGGGTCGGCGTGATCGAAGGGCGCGTTGAGCCACTCCCCCGGTTCGGGGAGCTCGTCGGAGGCGGTGACCCACAGGGTGGAGTCGCCCTCCTCCAGGCCGAACTCCTTGTGCCGGGAGGCGATCTCGTCCGGCTCGTACTCGCCGAAGAGCACGCCGAGCGCGGCGAGCGGCGACGCGCCCGCCCTGGCGGCCGCCCCGGTGGTCTCCTCGTCGCCGTCGAGCTCGGCGACGCGCCTGGCCTGGGCGAGGAGGCGCTGCGGTTCGGCCACCGCGTAGTCGCGGCGGATCAGCAGGCTGAGGGCATGGGGTTCGTCAGGTCCGGCGTACGGCGGCAGGGCACCGTCCGCCCCGGGAATCTCGAAGGGAGTGACCTCGTCGTAGCGGTCGTAGAGGAGTTCGTCGTACGCCTCGGCCGCCGCGGCCAAGGCGTTGAAGGCCTCGTAGACGGCCTTGTCGTCGTCTCCCGTGCGGAGTTCGACCGCCGCGAGGTGACGGTCCAGTGCGGTCTTGACCGCCTCGGCGGCGGCACGTACCTCGGCAGCGGTGGGCTGCGCAGCATCAGACATGGGATAGACGCTATCCGTACCGGGCCCGTGCCCGCACAATAGATGCGATGCCGGAATACGAATTTGTCGATGTGTACGTGCCGCGCGGTGTCTCCCGCAAGGAGGCGACGCGCCTGCTGACCGACCACGCCGAGTACGGACACTGGGAGTTGGACCGCCTCAGCCTGCACCGGGACGGAAGCCGCAGGGTGCGGCTCAAGCGGCGGATCATCCGCCAGATCCGGGCGACCTGGTAGGCGCACGATAAGGGGCCCCGCGGTGTGCGGGGCCCCTCTGCGTGTCGCGCCGTGCGCGGAGAGCGACGGCTCAGGCGGCGCCGCGCGTCCTGCGGTAGATCAGCGAGCCCGCCAGCAGCAGTCCCGCACCGGCCGGGACGATCACTCCGAGCGGCCCCGCACCGGTCTCGGCGAGCTCCTCGGTGGCCCGGGGCGGCGTCATGCCGTGGGGACCGGGCGTGTTCGGACCGCCGTCGGTACCGGGGGTGCCGGGGGTGCCGGGGGTGCCCGGCGTGCCAGGAGTTCCCGGGGTGCCGGGAGTGCCCGGAGTGCCGGGCGTGCCAGGAGTTCCCGGGGTACCGGGCGTCCCCGGGGTGCCGGGAGTGCCCGGAGTACCAGGGGTACCCGGGGTGCCGGGCGTACCCGGGGTCCCCGGGTTGCCCGGCTCCTCCTCGCCGTATCCCGTGTCCCCGCCGCCGCCGTTGCCGCAGTCGTTGTCGGCGACGGCGTTGCCGAGGCCGACGCCGGTGAAGCTGTTGCCGCACACGTTGACGGGGACGTCGATCGGCACCTGGACGGTGTTGCCGGAGCCCACACCGGGAGAGCCGCTGGTGTGGCCGCCCGCGGAGGAGCCGCTGCCGGGGCGGGAGGTGTTGGCGCAGTTGTTGCCCATCGCCGGATTCAGGAGTCCGACGACGTTGACGGTGTTTCCGCAGGCGTTCACCGGTGCATGCACCGGGATCTGGACGGAATTGCCGGACGCGACGCCCGGGGAATTCGTGGCCGTACCGTTCGCTCCGGAATCGGCGTGCGCATAACCGCCGCCGACGGCGGCGAAAACGCCTCCGGCGGCTGCCACGGTGATAAGGCCCTTGCGCGTGACCTGTCGCATAGCTGTTCCCTGCTGCTCGGCTTCGAAAGAGTGCCACCGGGCGGAACACCCGGGGCGGAAATGGCCACCGGCCCCGGAGTGCATGGCACGCACTCCGGGGCCGGACCGGCTCACACCCTCACGGGGCGAGGCACAACGTCAGGCGTTGACGCAGGTGTTGCCGAAGGTGGGGTTCAGCAGCCCGATCACGGAGACCGTGTTGCCGCACACGTTCACGGGGACGTGAACCGGCACCTGGACGACGTTGCCCGAGAGGACACCGGGGGAACCGATGGCAGCACCCTGGGCACCCGCGTCGGCAACGGCCATGCCCGCACCCGCGAGAACGAGACCGCCCGTGGCAGCCGCAGCAGCGACGACCTTCTTGATCATTATTCCTCCTAGTTGGAAATGCGGTCCCAGCCGCGGACCGCACACCTGTAACGAGGGGGAATGGTGGGGGCTACGAGCCCCCGGGTTCATTCACTCTTTCCGGTCACATACAAACGCACGGACGAATTCGACGGCCTTCCTCAGCAGGCGTCGATGAAACGGTCCAGGACGCGGACGCCGAACTTCAGGCCGTCGACGGGCACCCGCTCGTCGACGCCGTGGAACATGCCGGCGAAGTCGAGCTCCGGCGGCAGCTGGAGCGGGGCGAAGCCGAAGCAGCGGATGCCGAGGTCGTCGAACGACTTGGCGTCCGTGCCGCCGGAGAGCATGTACGGCACGGCGCGGGCGATCGGGTCCTCGGCGCGCAGCGCCAGCTGCATGGCGTCGACCAGGGCGCCGTCGAAGCTGGTCTCCAGGGCCTTGTCGCCGTGCACGTCCTCGCGCTTCACGCGGGGTCCGAGGATCCGGTCGAGGTCGGCGAGGAACTCCTGCTCGTACCCGGGCAGGAAGCGGCCGTCGACGTGCGCCGTGGCCTGGCCGGGGATCACGTTCACCTTGTAGCCGGCGCCGAGCATGGTCGGGGCGGCCGAGTTCCGCAGGGTGGCGCCGACCATCTTGGCGATGCCGCCCAGCTTGGCGAGGGTGCCGTCCATGTCCTCGGGGTCGAGCGGGGTGCCCAGCGCGTCCGAGAGCTCGTCCAGGAAGGACCGCACGGTCTTGGTGACCCGCACGGGCCACTGGTGGCGCCCGAGGCGGCCCACGGCCTCGCAGAGCTCCGTGATGGCGTTGTCGTCGTTGGTCATCGAGCCGTGGCCTGCGGTGCCCTCGACGGTCAGCCGCATCCAGTGCATGCCCTTCTGGGCCGTCTCGACCAGGTAGAGGCGCAGGTTCTCGTTCACCGTGAAGGAGAAGCCGCCGACCTCGCCGATCGCCTCGGTGACCCCGTCGAAGAGGTCCCGGTGCTTGTCGACGAGGTGCCGGGCGCCGTAGGTGCCGCCGGCCTCCTCGTCGGCCAGGAAGGCGAGGACGATGTCGCGCGGGGGCTTGCGGCCGCTGCGCAGCCGGTCCCGTACGACCGCGAGGGTCATCGCGTCCATGTCCTTCATGTCGACCGCCCCTCGGCCCCACACGCACCCGTCGGCGACCTCGCCGGAGAAGGGGTGGTGGGTCCAGTCCTCGGCGTTGGCCGGCACGACGTCGGTGTGGCCGTGGATGAGCAGGGCCGGCCGCGACGGGTCCTCGCCCTCGATGCGGGCGACGGTGGAGGCCCGCCCCTTGTGCGACTCGATGATCTTCGGCTCGAGCCCGACCTCCGCGAGCTTCTCGGCGACGTACTCGGCCGCCGCCCGCTCCCCCGGGCCGGAGTGGTCGCCGTAGTTGCTGGTGTCGATGCGGATGAGATCGCGGCAGAGGTCGACGACCTCGTTCTCGCCGGTCTCGCCCCTCACGCCCTGGGCCGTCTTCGACTCGCTCACGCTGCTTCCTCCCACTACGTGCCCCACGTGCTTGCTGGTGGTCGCCCCCATCCTCGCGCGTGCCCCCCTCACCCCCCAAGGGCGCCCTTCGGCCGACATGCGGCTGTCACATGACAGCGGCCGACCAGGGGTGGTGATCGACCCCCTCAGATCTTTGCTATTGTTCTGTTCGTCGGAAGGGCCGAGCGGCCAAGAAGACAAAACACCTAGTCCGGGTGGCGGAATGGCAGACGCGCTAGCTTGAGGTGCTAGTGCCCTTTATCGGGCGTGGGGGTTCAAGTCCCCCCTCGGACACCAGCGAAAGACCCCACATCTTGTGGGGTCTTTCCTCGTTACGGCGGTAGGTCCCGGTGCGGCGCAGATCCAAGGTCCCTTCTTCCCCCCTCCCCCAGCGGGACGGCATCGACCCCGTGCGGGTGCGGTTGCCCGAGGACCCCGAGGGGGTCTGGGGGACGGTGGGCGCGCATCTGGTCGACCGGTACGCCGGGGCGATCGGGGCCGGGCGGGTCGAGGAGATGCTCTCGGGCGGCCGGTTCGTCGGGGTGGACGGGCCCGTCGGCGGGGACGAGCCGTACACGGTGGGTCGGTACGTCTGGTTCCACCGGGATTTCCCCGTGGAGAGGGCCGTGCCGTTCCCGGTCGGGGTGGTGCACCGCGACGAGCGGATCGTGGTGGTGGACAAGCCCCACTTCCTGGCGACGATGCCTCGCGGGCGGCATGTGACGGAGACGGCGCTGGCGCGGCTGCGGCGGGAGCTGGGGCTGCCTTTCCTGCAGCCGGCGCATCGGCTGGACCGGCTGACGGCGGGGTTGGTGCTGTTCGTGGTGCGGCCTGAGGACCGGGGCGCGTATCAGACGCTGTTCCGGGACCGGGTGGTGCGCAAGGAGTACGAGGCGGTGGCCGCGTACGTCCCGGGGGTGGAGCTGCCGGTGACGGTGCGGAGCAGGATCGAGAAAGAGCGCGGGGTGATGGCGGCCCGGGAGGTGGCGGGCGAGCCGAACGCCGAGAGCCGGATCGAGCTGGTGGAGCGGGCGGGCGGGCTGGGGCGTTACCGGCTGCTGCCCGTGACCGGGCGGACGCATCAGCTGCGGGTGCACATGAACGGGCTCGGGCTGCCGATCCTGCACGATCCGGTGTATCCGGTGGTGTGTGAGGACGGGCCGGAGGACTTCGGGCGGCCGCTGCAACTGCTGGCGCGGGCGCTGGAGTTCACCGACCCGTTCACGGGTGGGGAGTTGCGTTTCGAGAGCCGGCTGGCTCTCAGTGGCCTCGGTTGATCCACTCCTGGAGGTGGGGGGCCTCGGCGCCGACGGTGGTCGGGTCGCCGTGGCCGGTGCGGACGACGGTCTCCGGCGGCAGGGTGAGGAGCTTCTCGCGGATCGAGTCGACGATCGTCGGGAAGTCGGAGAAGGACCGGCCGGTGGCGCCGGGGCCGCCTTGGAAGAGGGTGTCGCCGGTGAAGACGGTGCCCAGGTCGGGGGCGTACAGGCAGACCGCTCCGGGGGCGTGACCCGGGGTGTGGAGGACCGTGAGGTCGGTGCCCGCGATGGTGAGGACCTGGCCGTCGGCGAGGTCGCCGTCGGGGCTGTGGTCGGGGTGGGTCTGCTTCCAGAGCGGCTGGTCGGCGGGGTGGAGCAGGATGCGGGCGCCGGTGGCGGCCGCGAGCGCCGGGGCCGCGTCGACGTGGTCGTTGTGGGCGTGGGTGCAGACGATCGCGCGGAGGGCGCGGCCGTCGAGGGCGGCGAGGATGGCGTCGGCGTCGTGGGCGGCGTCGATGACGATGGCCTCGGTGTCGTCGCCGACGATCCAGACGTTGTTGTCGACGTCCCAGGTGCCGCCGTCGAGGCTGAAGGTGCCGGAGGTGACGAGGTGGTCGATGCGGGCGGTCATCACAGCACCACCACCGAGCGGAGGACGTCGCCCTCGTGCATGCGGGCGAAGGCCTTCTCGACCTCGCCGAGGCCGATGGTCTCGGTGACGAAGGCGGCGAGGTCGATGCGGCCCTGCTGGTGCAGGTCGATGAGCATCGGGAAGTCGCGGGACGGCAGACAGTCGCCGTACCAGGAGGACTTGAGCGCGCCGCCGCGGCCGAAGACGTCGAGGAGGGGCAGTTCGAGCTGCATCTCGGGGGTGGGGACGCCGACGAGGACGACGGTGCCGGCGAGGTCGCGGGCGTAGAAGGCCTGCCGGTACGTCTCCGGGCGACCGACGGCCTCGATGACGACGTCGGCGCCGAAGCCGCCGGTGAGCTCGCGGATCGCCTCGACGGCGTCGGTGGAACGGGAGTTGACGGTGTGGGTGGCGCCCATCGTCGTGGCCGTCTCCAGCTTCCGGTCGTCGATGTCGACGGCGATGATCCTGGCGGCTCCGGCGAGGCGGGAGCCGACGATCGCCGCGTCGCCGACGCCGCCGCAGCCGATGACGGCGACGGTGTCGCCGCGGCCGACGTTCCCCGTGTTGATGGCGGCGCCGATGCCGGCCATGACACCGCAGCCGAGGAGGCCGGCGACCTCGGGGGCGACGGCGGGGTCGACCTTGGTGCACTGGCCGGCGGCGACGAGGGTCTTCTCGGCGAAGGCGCCGATGCCGAGGGCCGGGGAGAGCTCCGTGCCGTCGAGGAGGGTCATCCTCTGCTGCGCGTTGTGGGTGGCGAAGCAGTACCAGGGGCGGCCGCGCAGACAGGCGCGGCAGGTGCCGCACACGGCGCGCCAGTTGAGGATCACGAAGTCGCCGGGGGTCACGTCGGTGACGCCCTCGCCGACCGACTCGACGATTCCGGCGGCCTCGTGGCCGAGCAGGAAGGGGAAGTCGTCGTTGATGGCGCCCTGCTTGTAGTGGAGATCGGTGTGGCAGACGCCGCAGGCCTGGATCTTCACGACGGCCTCGCCGGGGCCGGGGTCGGGGATGACGATGGTCTCGACCCGTACCGGTTCGTTCCTGCCGGGGGCGATGACCCCCTGGACGTGCTGCGGCATCGCGAACTTCCTTTTCTCCGACCGGATCTTGTAAGGCTCCTGCGTACCACTATCTCCTGACAAAAGGCGAGACCCCCGCAGGCCGTGCCCGCGGGGGTCTCGCCGTTCCCGTGACGGGAGGTCAGTCGCGGTGCGTCGCGGCGGTCGTGCGGACCCGGCGGCGGACCAGGAACCAGCCGCCGACGAGCGCGGCCGCGATGAGCGGCAGGAGGTTCACGGTGGTGCGGCCGATGCCGCCGTCCATCCACATGAGGACGAGGACGGAGGCGAGGAAGACCAGCGTGACGATCTGGGTGTACGGGGCCCAGGGCAGGTTGTAGCCGGGGCGGGTGAGCTTGCCCTGCTCGGCGCTGCGCCAGAAGAGCAGCGAGCAGACCATGATCATGGCCCAGGTGCCGATGATGCCGATGGAGGCGAGGTTGAGGACCAGCTCGAAGGCCTCGCCGGGCATGACGTAGTTGAGGGCGACGCCGAGGACGCCGAAGCCCGCGGTGAGCAGGATGCCGCCGTAGGGGACGCCGCCCTTGTTCATGACGCCGGTGAACTTGGGCGCGGAGCCGGAGAGCGACATGGAGCGCAGGATGCGGCCGGTGGAGTACAGGCCCGAGTTGAGGCTGGAGAGGGCGGCGGTGAGGACGACGAGGTTCATCACGCCGGCGGCGCCGGGGATGCCCAGCTTGTCGAAGACGGTGACGAAGGGGCTCTGGTCGCCGGAGTAGGCCGTGTACGGCAGGAGCACGGCGAGCAGGATCACGGAGCCGACGTAGAAGAGGCCCACGCGCCACATGATCGAGTTGATCGCCTTCGGCATGATCTTCTCGGGGTTCTCGGTCTCGCCGGCGGCGACGCCGCACAGTTCGACGGAGGCGTACGCGAAGACGACGCCCTGGATGAGCAGCAGCATCGGCATCACGCCCTGGGGGAAGATGCCGCCGTTGTCCGTGATGTTGGCGAGGCCCGGGGTGTGGCCGCCGACGTCGTGCGAGGTCACGATGAGGAAGATGCCGACGAGCATGAAGGCGACGAGGGCGGCGACCTTGATGATCGCGAACCAGAACTCCATCTCTCCGAAGTACTTCACGGAGATGAGGTTGGCGGCGAGGACGACCGCGAGGGCGATCAGGGCGAGGATCCACTGGGGGACGTCGCTGAACATCGACCAGAAGTGGGCGTAGGTGGCGGCCGCGGTGATGTCGGCGACGGCGGTGGTCGACCAGTTGAGGAAGTAGAGCCAGCCGGCCGTGTAGGCGCCCTTCTCGCCCATGAACTCACGGGCGTAGGAGACGAAGGCGCCGGACGAGGGGCGGTAGAGCACCAGCTCGCCGAGGGCGCGCACCACGAAGAAGGCGAAGACGCCGCAGACCGCGTAGGCGATGAAGAGGGAGGGGCCGGCCTGGGACATCCGGCCGCCGGCGCCGAGGAAGAGGCCGGTGCCGATGGCGCCGCCGATGGCGATCATGTTGATGTGCCGGGACTTGAGGTCCTTGCGGTATCCGGCGTCGCCGGCGTCCACGTGGGGGGCGACGGCCGGGTCGGCCGGCGCGGCGGACAGCGGCTCGGCCGCGGTGACGCGGTCAGTCATGGAGTTGTTCGCCTTCGTGAGGGGGGAGCGGTGCGGTGCCCGGCCGTGCCCGATGGGGGGTTTCCCCGGCACGGCCAGCGCACATCCTCACGGCAGGGAGTGACGATGACAGTGGCGCATGTCACTGAACGCCCTTTTTTGAGCTAGTTCAGAGCTTCACGGAGCCAGTACGTCCAGTTCCTGGAGGGCGCCGACCGCGATCTGGCGGGTGAGCTCCTCGGCGCGGGCCGCGTCCCGTTCCCGTACGGCCTCGGCGACCTGGACGTGGAGGGTGACGGCGGCAGGGTCGGGGTCCTCGAACATCACGTGGTGGTGGGTGCGGCCGGTGAGGACCTCGGCGACGACGTCACCGAGGCGGGCGAACATCTCGTTCCCGGAGGCGTTGAGCACGACCCGGTGGAAGGCGATGTCGTGGACGAGGTACTCCTCCAGACGCCGGCCGCGCGAGGTGGCGACCATGCCGAGGGCCTGCTCGGTGAGCTCGCGGCACTGGTCGGGCGTGGCGTGGAGGGCGGCCAGGCCGGCGGCGACGGGTTCGACGGCCGAGCGGAGCACGGTGAGCGAGCGGAGCTGGCGGGGGCGGTCGGCGCCGGCCAGGCGCCAGCGGATGACCTGGGGGTCGTACACGTTCCAGCTGGCGGTGGGGAGCACGGTCACGCCCACGCGGCGGCGGGACTCGACGAGGTGCATGGACTCCAGCACGCGGACGACCTCGCGGACCACGGTCCGGGAGACGTCGAAGCGCTGGGCGAGCTCGTCGGTGCGCAGCACGGTGCCGGGCGGGTACTCCCCCGCGGTGATCGCGAGGCCCAGGGTGGCGAGGACCTGGGAGTGGAGCCCCTGGGCCGGTGTCGTCATGGTGGCAAGCCTATGCGCGCGGATCCCGGTGATCACACCCGGGAATGAAAAGTACGACTTTTATGTCACAGCCTCTTGAATACGTCGTACTCAATGGGTTTCATGAGCGCGACGGATTCACCGAATCGATGTCGAAGAAGACAGCGAGGCACCCCCATGAGCACCACCCCCCTCACCGCGCCCCCGGTCGTCGTCGTCATGGGCGTCGCCGGGACCGGCAAGACCACCATCGGTCCGCTGGTCGCGGAGGCCCTCGGCCTGCCGTACGCGGAGGGCGACGACTTCCACCCGGCGGCCAACGTCGCCAAGATGTCGGCCGGCGTCCCGCTGGACGACACGGACCGGGGGCCCTGGCTCGACGCCATCGGGGAGTGGGCTCACGGCCGGGCCGGGCTCGGCGGCGTGGTGAGCAGCTCCGCGCTGAAGCGGACCTACCGGGACCGGCTGCGTGCCGCCGCCCCCGGGGTCGTCTTCCTGCATCTGACCGGTGACCGGGAGCTGATCGAGGGGCGGATGGCCGCACGCAAGGGCCATTTCATGCCCACCGCGCTCCTCGACTCCCAGTTCGCCACCCTGCAGCCGCTGCAGGACGACGAGGCCGGCGTCGCCGTCGACGTCTCCGGCACCCCGGAGGAGATCACCGTCCGCGCCGTCACCGCGCTGCGCGGCCTGCCCGGCTGACCTCCTCCGTTCCCCCGTCTCCCCGCTCTCCTGCCCGTACGAAGGACCCACCGTGACCAGTCTCAGTGTCGAGATCCTGGCAGCGGACGCCGCCGAACCGATCACCTCGGCAGGCAACGCCCAGCTCGGGATCGCCGTGCTCGCCGGCATCGCCGTCATCGTCCTGCTCATCACCAAGTTCAAGATGCACGCGTTCCTGGCGCTGACCATCGGGTCGCTGGCACTCGGCGCGTTCGCCGGTGCGCCGCTCGCCGCCACCATCAAGTCGTTCAGCACGGGACTCGGCAACACCGTGGCCGGCGTGGGCGTGCTCATCGCGCTCGGCGCGATCCTCGGCAAGCTGCTCGCCGACTCCGGCGGCGCCGACCAGATCGTCGACACGATCCTGGCGAAGACCGGCAAGCGGGCCATGCCGTGGGCGATGGTCCTGATCGCCTCCGTGATCGGCCTGCCGCTCTTCTTCGAGGTCGGCATCGTGCTGCTGATCCCGGTCGTGCTCATGGTCGCCAAGCGCGGCAACTACTCGCTGATGCGGATCGGCATCCCGGCCCTGGCCGGCCTGTCCGTGATGCACGGCCTGATCCCGCCGCACCCCGGCCCGCTCGTCGCGATCGACGCGGTGGGCGCCAACCTGGGCGTGACGCTGGCGCTCGGCCTGGTCGTCGCCGTCCCGACGGTGATCATCGCCGGTCCGGTCTTCTCCAAGTACGCCGCCCGCTGGGTGGACATCCAGGCCCCGGAGAACATGATTCCGGCCCGGCCCTCCGAGGACCTGGAGAAGCGTCCCGGCTTCGGCGCCACCGTCGCGACCATCCTGCTGCCCGTCGTCCTGATGCTGGTCAAGGCGCTCGTCGACATCGTGGTCGACGACCCCGAGAACGGCGTGCAGAAGGTCACCGACGTCATCGGATCGCCGCTGATCGCCCTGCTCGCGGCCGTCATAGTCGGCATGTTCACGCTGGGGCGGGCGGCCGGCTTCACCAAGGAGCGGCTGTCCTCCACCGTCGAGAAGTCCCTCGCCCCCATCGCCGGCATCCTGCTCATCGTCGGCGCGGGCGGCGGCTTCAAGCAGACCCTGATCGACATCGGCGTCGGCCAGATGATCCTCGACCTCTCGGAGAACTGGTCGATCCCGGCCCTGCTGCTCGCCTGGCTGATCGCGGTCGCGATCCGGCTCGCGACCGGCTCGGCCACCGTGGCGACGATCTCGGCGGCCGGCCTGGTGGCCCCGCTCGCCGAGGGCATGTCGACCGGTGAGGTGTCGCTGCTCGTCCTCGCGATCGGTGCCGGTTCGCTCTTCTTCAGCCACGTCAACGACGCCGGGTTCTGGCTGGTGAAGGAGTACTTCGGCATGAGCGTCGGCCAGACCGTCAAGACCTGGTCGGTGATGGAGACGATCATCTCGGTCGTCGGCATCGTGTTCGTGCTGCTGCTCTCGCTGGTGTTGTAGCCCCGCTCCTCGTGTACGGCTCCGAGGGCCGGTCGTGGCTGACAGACTGTCGGCCATGACCGGCCCTCACGCGCTCAAGCCCTTCCTCCTCGCCTTCCCCGGCCCGCTCCGGGACCGGCTCGTCGCCGCCGTCCTCTCCGGCGAGAAGGTCGCCACGACCGGGCTCCTGGTGGAGTGGCTGGTCGAGGGCGAGGACCTGCCCGAGCCCGGCGAGCGCTCGGCGGTGATCGACTCGGACGGCCGCGAGGTCGCCGTCGTCGAGGTGACGGAGGTCCGGGTCCTGCCGCTCGTCGAGGCCGACCTGCGGCTCGCCCTCGACGAGGGCGAGGGGTACCTGTCGGTCGCCCAGTGGCGGGCCGCCCACGAGAGCTTCTGGCACAGCGAGGAGATGCGCGAGGCGCTCGGGGACCCGGACTTCACCGTGGACGACACGACGATGCTGGTGGTGGAGCGGTTCCGGGTGGTCGAGGTCCTGCCCCCGGCCGCGGAGTGACCACCGCCGGCTGACCGCTCTCCGCCGTCGAGACCGGCCCGTCGAGACCGGCTGTCGAGAGCAGCCGTCGAGAGCAGCCGTCGAACCCGGCCGTCGAGACCGGCCGTCGGGCCCAGCCCGTCACCCCGCCCCGTCGCCGCGCGGCCGGCCGCCCCGCCCCGTCAGCCCACCGCCTTCGCCGCGGCGCGGCCGGCCGCGCGGCCCGAGAAGATGCAGCCGCCGAGGAAGGTGCCTTCGAGGGAGCGGTAGCCGTGGACGCCGCCGCCGCCGAAGCCGGCTGCCTCGCCGGCCGCGTAGACGCCGTCGAGGGGCTCGCCGGTGGCCGTCAGGACGCGCGAGTCGAGGTCGGTCTCCAGGCCGCCGAGGGACTTGCGGGTGAGGATGTTGAGGCGTACGGCGATGAGCGGGCCGGCCTTGGGGTCGAGGATGCGGTGGGGGGCCGCCGTGCGGATGAGCTTGTCGCCGAGGTACTTGCGGGCGCCGCGGATCGCGGTGACCTGGAGGTCCTTGGTGAAGGGGTTGGCGATCTCGCGGTCGCGGGCGGTGATCTCGCGGCGGAGGGCGGCCTCGTCGATCAGCGGCTCGTCGGTGAGCACGTTCATGCCGCGGACGAGGGCGGAGAGGTCGTCCTCGACGACGAAGTCGACGCCCCGGTCCATGAAGGCCTGGACGGGCGCGGGCACGTCGGCGCGGGCGCGGCCGAGGACGTCTCGGACGGACTTGCCGGTGAGGTCGGGGTTCTGTTCGGAGCCGGAGAGGGCGAACTCCTTGCCGATGATCCGCTTGTCGAGGACGAACCAGGTGTGGTCGTGGCCGGTCCGCATGATGTGTTCGAGGGTGCCGAGGGTGTCGAAGCCGGGGAAGAGCGGGACGGGGAGCCGCTTGCCGGTGGCGTCGAGCCAGAGGCTGGACGGTCCGGGGAGGATGCGGATGCCGTGCCGGGCCCAGATGGGGTCCCAGTTCTCGATGCCCTCGGTGTAGTGCCACATCCGGTCGCGGTTGATGTGGTGGGCCCCGGCCTTCTCGGCGATGCCGAGCATCAGGCCGTCGACGTGGGCGGGGACGCCGGAGAGCATCCGGGCGGGCGGGGTGCCGAGCCGGGCGGGCCACTGGGAGCGGACGAGGTCGTGGTTGCCGCCGATGCCGCCGGAGGTGACGATCACGGCCTGGGCGCGCAGCTCGAAGGCGCCGGTGGCCTCGCGGCCGCTGGCGGTGCCGCGGGCGGCGGTGGAGGGTTCCAGGATCTCGCCGGTGACGGTGTCGACGGTCCCGCCGGTGCGGCCGAGGCCGGTGACGCGGTGGCGGAAGCGGAGCTGGACGAGGCCGCGGGCGACGCCTTCGCGGACCTTCCGCTCGAAGGGGGCGACGAGGCCGGGGCCGGTGCCCCAGGTGATGTGGAAGCGGGGTACGGAGTTGCCGTGGCCGTTGGCGTCGTAGCCGCCGCGCTCGGCCCAGCCGACCACGGGGAAGAAGCGCACCCCGCGCGCGTGGAGCCAGGAGCGCTTCTCGCCGGCGGCGAAGTCGACGTACGCCTCGGCCCACTTCCTCGGCCAGTGGTCCTCGGTCCGGTCGAAGCCGGCGGTGCCGTACCAGTCCTGGAGGGCGAGGGCGTGGCTGTCCTTGACGCGCATCCGGCGCTGCTCGGGCGAGTCGACGAGGAAGAGCCCGCCGAAGGACCAGTGGGCCTGGCCTCCGAGGGACTGCTCGGGCTCCTGGTCGAGGAGGATCACGGTGCGGCCGGCGTCGACCAGCTCGGCGGTGGCGACGAGACCGGCGAGGCCGGCCCCGATCACGATCACATCAGCGTCGTAGGACATGGACCGCATCTTGGATACACGGATGTATCGAGTCAACCGTTTCGCCTCGTCCGGGACCCTCCCGTTTTCTAATGTCGAGCATTAATATGGACGTATGGCAAGGACGTCAGGGCCCGAGACCCGGGACAAACTGATCCGCGCGGCGGAGGAACTCTTCGCCTCCCAAGGCGTCGACGGCGCACAGCTGAGGGACGTCGTGGCCCTGGCCGGGCAGGCGAACCCGTCCGCGGTGCAGTACCACTTCGGCTCGCGCGCCGGACTGCTCGACGCGGTGATGGCCGGCCGCCAGGCACGTACCGAACAGGTGCTCACTCCCCTCTTCGAAGCCGCCGGCGACGAACTGAAGGGCCTGGTCGCCGCCCTCGTCACCGCCGAGGCCAGCGAACTGCGCACCGACCGCGGCCGCCGCTGCCTGCGGATCTCCGCCCAGCTGAGCCACGAGAGCGGTGTGCGCACCCGCACCCCCCACCCCACGCTCGCCGGCACCGTCTACTGGCGCCTGATCGAGCGCGTCGCCGACCGCCTGGCCGCCCTCGGACTGCCCGAGCCGCTGCTCCTGGAACGCCTCGACCTCGCGCTCACCGTGGTGGGCGCGGCCATGGCGGACCGGGCCCGGCAGTACCTCGACGGCAGCGAGCCGCTCACCGGCGAGGCGCTCTTCCTCGCCGACCTGGTCGAGACCACCACCGCGCTTCTCCGGGCCGCACAGCCCCGGAGCCTCTGAAACACCCCGAAGGGACCCTTCATGAACGACCTCACCGGCAAGACCGTGCTCATCACGGGCGGCGCCCGGGGCCTGGGCGCCGAGGCCGCCCGGCAGGCCGTGGCCGCCGGCGCGAACGTCGTCGTCACCGACGTCCTCGACGACGACGGCAAGGCGACCGCCGACGCGCTCGGCGAGCGGGCGCGCTTCTTCCACCACGACGTGACCTCCGAGGAGGAGTGGGCGGCGGCCGTCGCGTACGCGGTGGCGGAGTTCGGCGGCCTGCACGGCCTGGTGAACAACGCCGGCATATCCACCGGCGCCTTCCTGGAGACCGAGTCCGTCGAGCACTTCCGCAAGGTCCTCGACATCAACCTGACCGGCGTCTTCATCGGCATGAAGGCCGCGATCCCCGCCATGAAGCAGGCCGGCGGCGGCTCGATCGTCAACATCTCCTCGGCCGCGGGCCTGATGGGCCTCGCCCTCACCGCCGGCTACGGCGCCTCCAAGTGGGGCGTACGCGGACTCACGAAGATCGGGGCGGTGGAGCTCGGCACGGCCAGGATCCGCGTCAACTCCGTCCACCCCGGCATGACCTACACCCCGATGACGGCGTCCGTCGGCATCGAGCGCGGCGAGGGCAAGTACCCGAACACCCCGATGGGCCGGGTCGGCGAGGCCGACGAGATCGCCGGCGCGGTCGTCTTCCTGCTCTCGGACTCCGCCTCGTACGTGACCGGCGCCGAGCTCGCGGTCGACGGCGGCTGGACCACCGGCCCGACGGTCAAGTACGTCATGGGTCAGTGACGGAGCCACTCACCCCGGCCGGTCCGCCGGTCGGTGCGTTGGTCGGTGCGTTGGTCGGTGCGTTGGTCGGTGCGCCGGTCGGTGCGTTGGTCGGTGCGTTGGCCGGTGCGCCAGCCGGTCCGCTCGCCGGTCCGCCGTCCGGCACTGGTTGGATGGCGGCATGAGTGCCGCTGAAGAGATCCTCGACGTCGTCGACGAGCACGACCGGGTGGTCGGGCGGGCCCCGCGCGGTGAGGTGTACGCACAGGGCCTGATCCACCGCTGCGTCTTCATCCGCGTCCGGGACGCGGAAGGCCGGATGTTCGTCCACCGCCGGACGCCGTCGAAGCTGGTCTTCCCCTCCCTGTACGACATGTTCGTCGGCGGTGTCGTCGGCGCCGGCGAGTCCTACGACGACGCCGCGCTCCGCGAGGCCGAGGAAGAGCTGGGCGTCTCCGGGCTGCCCCGTCCCGAGCCGGTGCTGAAGTTCCTGTACGACTCCGAGGGCGTCGCCGGCAAGTGGTGGTCGGCGGTGTACGAGGTGCGCTGCGAACTGCCGGTCGACCCGCAGGTGGAGGAGGTCGCCTGGCACGCCTTCCTCACGGACGACGAGGTGAGCGAACGGATCGACACCTGGGAGTGGGTGCCCGACGGGCTCGCCGCCTACGAGGAACTGCGGGCGCACGAGGCCGCCACGGGCGGCCGGGCGGGCTGATCACCCGGCCGTTAGGGTGCACGTGTGAGCGATTTCGTGCAGACCCTGCGGCTCTGGTTCGCGCCGCAGCGGGTCCGGGACGAGGGCGAGACCCCCGACTACCGCTTCTCCCTCGCCAACGAGCGGACCTTCCTGGCCTGGATCCGGACCGCGCTCGCGCTCGTCGGCGGCGGGTTCGCCGTCGACCAGTTCCTCCCCGACCTGCGGTGGGGCGTGCGCGTCGGGCTCGCGCTCGCGCTCCTCGCCGGCGGCGTGCTCTGCGCCCTGCGCGCGGTGAACCACTGGGTGCTCTGCGAGCGGGCGATGCGGCGCGGCGAGGACCTTCCCGGATCCCGCTTCCCCGCGGTGCTGAGCCTCGCCGTGGCCGGGGTGGCGCTCACCATGGTCGTCCTCGTCGTCTTCGGCTGGGCCGGACGGTGACCACGGCCGGCGAGGTCCGGGATCCCGGACTCCAACCGGAGCGGACGCGGCTCGCGTGGCGGCGGACGACCCTGTCGTGCACGGTCGTCGCGGTGCTCGCCGTGAAGCTGACCGTCAGCGACGAGATCGGGGCCCAGGAGCTCACCGGCCTCGCCCTCTCGGCCCTCGTCTGGGTCGGGTTCCTCGCCGTGGCCCATCGCCGGATCCGCGCCCTGGGCGCGGCACGGCCCGTACCGCTCTCGCACCGGGGCGCGCTGCTCGCGGCGGGGTGCACGATCGCGCTGGCCGTCTTCGGGGCGGCTTTGATCTTCTGAGCTTTTGAGCTCCTGAGCTCCTGAGCTTCCGATCTTCCCATCTGGTGGGGCGGGCGGGCCGTGGGGGCTTTCCGGTGGGGCTGCCTGGGGCCCCTCGATCCGCCGGACGGCCGGGCGGCCGAATCGCCTACCGATGGGTCCGGTCGCATACTGACGGCGTAGAGCAGGGCGGCCGGGGGCCGCGTCGGTCGAGCCGGGCCGTGCCCGCGACCGAGGTCGTGCGGCCGCCGTCGTCGTCGACGGCTCACCAGGGACCACGACATGACCACCACCCGACCCACCCACCGCATCCCGGGCTTCCAGGGCGAACTCGTCGGGCCCGCCGACCCGGAGTACGACACCGTCCGCCGGTGCTTCAACCGGGACCACGACCAGCATCCCGCCCTGATCGCACGGTGCACGGGCCCCGAGGACGTGCGCGCCGCCCTCGGGTACGCCCACGAGAACGGCCTCGGGATCGCGGTGCGCGGCGGCGGGCACGCCACCGCCGGCTTCGCGTCCTGCGAGGGCGGCCTCGTCGTCGACACCAGTCCGATGAAGCACGTCGAGATCGACGCCGAGGCGCGGACCGGCCGGTTCGGCGCCGGCCTCACCTGGGGCGAACTGGACGCGGCCGCGGAGGAGTTCGACCTGGCCGTGACCGGCGGGCGGGTGTCGGACACCGGGGTCGCGGGCCTGACGCTCGGCAGCGGCTCCGGCTGGCTGGAACGGATGTACGGGCCGTCCGCCTGGAACGTCATCTCCGCGCAGGTGGTGACCGCCGACGGGCGGATCCTCCACGCCGACGCGGAGGAGAACGCCGACCTCTTCTGGGGACTGCGGGGCGGCGGCGGCAACTTCGGCGTGGTGACCGAGTTCGGATTCCGGCTCCACCCCGTCGGACCGCTCCTGTACGCCGGGATGATCCTGCACCCCCGCTCGGCCGCCGGCGCGCTCGCCCGGTTCTACCGGGACTTCATGGAACAGGCACCCGACGAGGTCACGGGGGCCTTCGCCCTGATGACCGCCCCGCCGGAGGAGTTCGTGCCGGAGGAGGCCCGCGGCGAGCCCGCCTGCGGCGTGATCGTCGCGTACGTCGGCGACCCCGCGCGCGGCGAGGAGGCCCTGCGACCCCTCGTCGAATGGGGCGAGCCCTGGGTGCGGATGGTCCGGCCCATGCCGTACACGGCCGTCCAGAAGATGCTGGACGACGCCACCCCCACGGGAGTCAGCGAGTACTTCAAGATCGACTACCTGCCCGAGCTGGCGGACGGGGCGATCGACACCGCGATCGTCCAGGCCGATTCCGTCACCTCACCCCTCACCCAGCTCATCTTCTGCCCGCTCGGCGGCGCCATGGACCGGCTCGACGGGGACTCCATGGCCCTCACCGTCCCGTCGACGAAGTGGGTGTACTTCTGCCTGGCCGTCTGGTGGGGCGGCGAAGGGCGCCAGCGGCACATCGACTGGGCCCGCGACTTCCACGCCGCCCTGCGGCCGTGGACCACCGGCACCTCGGTGCCCAACTTCATCCTCAGCGACGAGGGCGCCCGCCTCCAGGCCTCGTACGGCCCCGAGAAGTACACCCGCCTCGTCGCCCTCAAGGACCGGTACGACCCCGGGAACGTCTTCGCCCTCAACCAGAACATCCCGCCGAGCGGGTGAACGCGAGCCCGGCCGGGTCGGCAGGACGCGCGGCGCCGCGGGCCAGGCGGGACTTTCCGGACCGGAACTAGGGGACCGTCACGACGACCTTGCCGTTGAGGCCGCCCTCGGCGTTGGCGCGCTGGGCGTCCGCCGCGCGTTCCAGGGGGAAGGTCCTGGCCACCCGTACCGTCACGATGCCCTCGTCGACGAGGTCGGCGAGCACCGCGAGGTCCGCGGCGTCCGGCCTGACCCAGAAGTAGCGGCCGCCCAGCGAGAGCACCTCGCCGTCGGCGATCGAGGCGAGCCGGCCGCCCGGCGCGAGCAGCCCGGCGGACAGCCTCAGGAACGGGCCGCCGATGGTGTCGAGCACGGCGTCGAGGCCCAGCGGGGCGAGGGCCCGGACCTGGTCGGCGAAGGTCGCCTCGTCGTAGCGGACGGGCTCGGCGCCCAGCGCCGCCACCTGTTCGAGACCCGCCTCCCGTGCCGCGCCGATCACCCGGCAGCCCAGATGCCGCGCGATCTGCACGGCCAGCGACCCCACCCCGCCGGCCGCCGCGTGCACGAGGACGGTGTCCCCCGCTCCGACGAGCAGCGCCTGGTGGAGCACCTGATAGGCCGTGAGCCCCACCAGGGGCAGCGCGGCGGCCTCCTCGAAGCCGACCGTGCGCGGTTTGCGGGCGAGGGTGCGGACGGGGGCCGCGACGTACTCCGCGAACGTGCCCCGGGACAGGAAGTCCTCGCGCACGTACCCCATCACCTCGTCGCCCTCCGCGAACTCCGTGACGGACACGCCGGGCCGGACCACCACCCCCGAGACGTCCCAGCCGGGAACGACGGGGAACACCGCGTCCATCATCCCGTCGAGGTACCCCGCCTGGCACTTCCAGTCGACCGGGTTCACCGACGCCGCCCGGACCTTGACCAACACGGCGTCCGGTCCGATCTTGGGGTCCGGCCGCTCGCCGTACTCCAGCACCTCGGGACCGCCGTACCGGCTGTAGCTGATCGCCTTCATACCCCTGACCCTCGGCGGAGCTCCGGGCGGCCGCAACTCGGGGATGCGGGGACGCGGGGGGGGAGAGAGAGGGGGACTCGGCGGGGGAAAGGGGAAGCGGCGGGGGTACGCGGGCCCCTTGCGGACCCGTCCGTTCCGACTTCCCCCGGGTCGGGGCCGACTGGCACGCTTCCCTCCTGTCCAATCGGGCTCTCAACCGGGGGAATCCCTTGTCTGCCACCGATCCCTATGTCGTCCCGCTCGCGCCGAACGTCCACGCCTACGTCCAGCCCGACGGCGGCTGGTGCCTCAACAACGCCGGATTCCTCGGCGACGCCCGCGAATCGCTGCTCGTCGACACCGCGGCCACCGAGCGCCGGGCACGGCTCCTCCGCGACGCGGTCCTCGCCGAAGGACTGCCCCTGCCGTCGACCATCGTCTCCACGCACCACCACGGCGACCACACCTACGGCAACGGGGTGTTCCGCCCCGAAGCACGCATCATCGGCCACGAGAACTGCCGCTCCGAGCAGCTCACCGCCGGCCACCAACTCCACCTCCTGTGGCCCCAGACCGACTTCGGACGCGTCGACATCCTCCCGCCGTCCCTCACCTACCACGACCGGCTCACCCTCTACGTCGGTGACATCGAGGTACGCGTCATCCACCCCGGCGCCGCACACACCACCGGCGACTCCATCGTCCACCTCCCCGAACACGGCGTCGTCTTCACCGGCGACCTGGTCTTCCACGGCGGTACCCCCTTCCTCCCCATGGGCTCCCTCGCCGGTTCCCTGCGCGCCCTCGACCTCCTCCGCTCACTCGACGCCCCGACCGTCGTCCCCGGACACGGCCCCGTCACCGACCCCTCCTCCTACGACTCCACCGAGCGCTACCTCCTCTGGGTACGCGAACTCGCCACCACCGGCCACGCCAAGGGAGCCACCCCCCTCGAAACCGCCCGCTCCACCGACCTCGGAGAATTCGCCGCCTGGCGCGAGAACGAGCGCCTCGTCGCCAACCTCCACCGCGCCTACGCCGAACTCGACGGCCTCCCCGAAGGCGCCCCCCTCGACCCCGTCGCCGTCTTCGGCGACATGGCGGCGATGAACGGGGGCGTACCGGTGGCCTGCCACGCGTAGCCCTCTCGGTCCGCCTCGGTCCCTTGCCGGGGGCCGCTCTCGGGTCGGTGGCAGGCGGTCTGCCGCGCCGATGCGCCGTACGTCGCGCCCGGCCCGTTGCGGGCCCGCCGGACAGCTCACCCCCGCCCACCCCCGTTGCGGGCACAACGGACGGCTCACCCCCGCCCACCCCCGTTGCGGGCACAACGGACAGCTCACCCCCGCCCACCCCCGTTGCGGGCACAACGGACAGCTCACCCCCGCCCACCCCCGTTGCGGGCACAACGGACGGCTCACCCCCGCCCTCCCCCGTTGTGGGCAATCGTTCCGCTGGGGCGGAACGGGTGGGCACAACGGAACGGCGCCCCCTGCCGGGCCTAGGCTTCCGCGCCTGAACCCGCACCACTGGCACGGCGCCGTATCGGTGCAGGCAGGTACGAGGGGCGCAGGCGCCGCCGAGGGCGCCGTCCCGTGTGCCCACCCGTCCCGCCCCAGCGGGACGATTGCCCACACGGGGGTGGGCGGGGGCGGCGGGCGCGGCCCGCACGGGGCGGGGGCGCGGCCCGCACGGGGCACGGGGGTGCGGG
>NZ_JBFPNH010000003.1:0-272 GCF_040815545.1 Streptomyces sp. LMG1-1-1.1
AGTCAATCGGCGCACACGTTTCTCACGTGTGTATCGCTACTCATGCCTGCATTCTCACTCGTGAACCGTCCACAACTCGCTTCCGCGGCTGCTTCACCCGGCACACGACGCTCCCCTACCCATCACAGCGGGCGTTGGCCCTATTGCTGCAATGACACGACTTCGGCGGTACGCTTGAGCCCCGCTACATTGTCGGCGCGGAATCACTTGACCAGTGAGCTATTACGCACTCTTTCAAGGGTGGCTGCTTCTAAGCCAACCTCCTGGTTGTC
>NZ_JBFPNH010000004.1:0-256 GCF_040815545.1 Streptomyces sp. LMG1-1-1.1
CCGGCTCACCCAACGCCGCCGAAGCCACCACCGGAACCGAGACGAAACCCTCCGGACAACCCCCCGTGTCCAGGACCCGGACCACCGTCCCCTCATCGACGACCTCCGGCAACACCCCCAGACCCCGCTCATCCGCGATCACCAGGTCCACCCCGGCCACCCGAATCATCCGCCGCGTCAACTCCGCAGGAAAATTCGGCTGCAACGGCACCACCGTGCCACCCGCATACAACACCGCGAGCAAACCCACATACGT
>NZ_JBFPNH010000005.1:0-255 GCF_040815545.1 Streptomyces sp. LMG1-1-1.1
GGGCCGCAGCCCGCAGCCGGCGAGTTCGTCGAGCATGTCCAGGGCGAGCTGCCACTTGGGACGGTGGCACTCCTCGTCGGGGATCCGGCAGGCCCGCCTGCGGGCCTGGGCGTCAGGGCCGTCCCAGGCGGCGGGCAGGAACAGGCGCCAGGACAACGGGCACGAAGCCTCCTCGGAGGCGGCGTGGACACTGACACCGATCTGGCAGTTGCCGACCTTGCCCAGAGTGCCCGAGTACTGCCGGGCCACCCCGGG
>NZ_JBFPNH010000006.1:0-255 GCF_040815545.1 Streptomyces sp. LMG1-1-1.1
CCCGCGACACGGTCGACTGCGACAGGCCCGTCTGCTTCGCCATCGACCGTGTCGACCAGTGGGTCGCGTTCTTCGGGGCCGATTCCAGCGTCCTGGCCACCAGGGCGGCCACCTGCTCGTCGGTGACCGATCTGGGACCGCCTGGGCGGGGCATGTCGCCCAGGCCGGCGATCCGGTGCTCGACGAAACGCGCCCGCCACCGGCCCACCGCATGCGGCGTCGAGCCGAGCCGAGCCGCGACGTCCTTGTTGGAAA
>NZ_JBFPNH010000007.1:0-255 GCF_040815545.1 Streptomyces sp. LMG1-1-1.1
GGCCGCACATCGGCAGCAGTCCCGACACCTCGATGTACAGGACGCCGTAGTCGGCGTCGGGCCGGGTCGGCGGCTGCAGGATCGCCCCGCTCATCGCCGCGTGCCCGCGCGGCTCGTACATCAGCAGCGTCCGCAGGTGGTCCATGTGCGCGAGGAAATGCGCCCTGCGCTCGGCCATGGTGGCCCCGGGAATCACCCCGACACCCCCGGTGATCACCCGGGTGGGCATGCCCTCGGTGTGCGAATCGACGGCGT
>NZ_JBFPNH010000008.1:0-255 GCF_040815545.1 Streptomyces sp. LMG1-1-1.1
CGGGGCACGAGTTCCGGCTGGTGGACGAGGACGGTGAGGTGTCGGATGTGGAGGGTGAGCTGTGGCTTGCCGGTCCGCAGATCTCGACGGGCTATCTCGACCCCGCGCACGACGAGGGCCGTTTCGTCGTGGCGGACGGTCGGCGCTGGTATCGCACCGGTGACCGGGTCCGCGCGCACGCCGAGGGTGATCTGGCGTATGTCGGGCGGATGGATTCGCAGGTGAAGGTCCATGCCTGGCGGGTCGAGCTCGCGG
>NZ_JBFPNH010000009.1:0-255 GCF_040815545.1 Streptomyces sp. LMG1-1-1.1
CCACGCGATGAACACATCATGAATACCCGGATCGAAATTCAGATCGAACGTCTGCGAGAACACATCCGCCGGACCGAAATCACCCCGCCGATCACTCTCGTCGAAATACGACGAGAAACCACGATGCGAAACCGGCACCCCCTTCGGCACCCCCGTCGAACCCGACGTGAACAACACATACGCAGGATCCGACGACACCACCTCCACCGGCTCACCCAACGCCGCCGAAGCCACCACCGGAACCGAGACGAAACC
>NZ_JBFPNH010000010.1:0-255 GCF_040815545.1 Streptomyces sp. LMG1-1-1.1
GTGGTCTGGAGATATCCCCGGATCGTCCTGCCTTGAAGGTCGGGTCGGATGTGGTGTCGTATCGGGAGGTCCATGAGAGGGCTTTGCTGTGGGCGGGTTCGCTGAGGGCGGCCGGGGGTGGGGTTCCTGGTGCGGTGGGGGTGTTGGCGGGTAAGAGTGTGACGACGTATGTGGGTTTGCTCGCGGTGTTGTATGCGGGTGGCACGGTGGTGCCGTTGCAGCCGAATTTTCCTGCGGAGTTGACGCGGCGGATGA
>NZ_JBFPNH010000011.1:0-235 GCF_040815545.1 Streptomyces sp. LMG1-1-1.1
TGTAGTTCTCAAACAACGACCAGCCACCCATCACCCCACCGGACAAACCGATGAGTTCACTGGGGCCGGAATCATGAAGATACAAGCCATACGGCCGTACCCTCAGATACCCAACAACGTGCCAAGCGTGAGCCACCATCCGTCTCTTCTTTCCACGCCGAAGCAGTACTCGAAGACCATCAGGTTCACTCACGCCAACTAATCAACGTTCCACCCATGAGCTGACCGTGCAGAA